>JAYTZE010000110.1:0-8338 GCA_043742385.1 Ilumatobacteraceae bacterium | reverse complement strand
GTGCTCGCAGTGTCGAGCGCTCTCGCGCCCGCAAGACGAACGCCGGCTCGTCGCCGTCAAGTGGGCCAACAGGTTCAGCCCGGCGACGGGCGTAGTTGGCGAGATACAGCGGCGCGTCGTCGCGTGTAACGCTCATGTGTAGATCGACACGAACGATTCGATGACACGGTTCTCGTAATAGAACAGTGCCTTGCCCAGCTGGTCCTCCGTCCACGTGATCGTTTCCCAATCGGTGTCGGTCTTGTAGCCACCGGTGAACACCTCGTTGCGATTGCCCACCGGGTCGAAGAAGTAGATCGTGTGACCGCGGGTGATGCCATGCCGCGTGGGGCCGATGTCGATGTCGATGCCGTTCATCCGCAAGATGTCGGCGGCTCGACCGACCTCGGCCCAGCTGTCGAGCCAGTAGGCGAAGTGATGCAATCCGCCATTCGCGCCGCGCGTGAAAGCGATGTCGTGCGGCTGACGTGATCGCTCGAAGAACACGATCAGCTGATAGCCCTCGTTGCTGACGAGTTGCTCGGTCAGTCGAAAGCCGAGGACCTCGCTCATGAACCGAGCGGCGTCGGGGACGTTCTCGGTCGTGAGCAGGCAATGATCGAGGCGGGGTGGGGCGATACCAACGAGATCCATCGGCATGGGTGCCGGGTTGAACAACGGCAGGCCGTTGCCGACCTTGTCCATCTTGGCGTAGATCTCCATGGTGTGACCGGTCGGTGAGTCGAACCGGATTGACTCGCCCTGGCCGAGTTCGGTGCCGGCGGCGATGCGTTCGACCGTGCAGCCATACCGTTCGAGGTTGGTCTCGTAGTCCGCGAGATCGTCGATTGACTCGGTCTTGAATGCGACGTGCTCGAGCCCGTACCGATTGGCGCCGGTGAGCATCAGCGAGTGGTGATCCTGCTCGTCCCAACCCTTCAGGTAGACGTGGTTGTCGTCGCGCGCCACCTCCCGCAAGCCCAACACCTCGGTGTAGTAGGCGGCACAGAGCTCTAGATCTGGAGTTCGAACTTCAACATGTCCAAGACGGAAGATAGCCATGGGGGCCATCTTGGTTGGGAGACGGCAGCACCGAAAGGGCGCCGTTCTGACAGACGGAACGAGACTGTTTTGCCAGACGGCTTCAGCATGCGAGCGTGTGGGTATGGCATTTGATGGTGAAGCATTCGTTGACGAGATGCGCGCAGAGCTACAGGCTTCCGGCCGCACGCTGGACCAGGCCGACTGGGTGAAGCGCACTGAGCAGGGTGAGGCGACCAAGGAAGAGCTTGTCGCCTGGGCGCGACAGCACTACCACGGCGTGACGTACCACACCCGGCGAATCCTGTCGGCGTGGGTCACTCGAATCCCCTACGAGATGACTGACGGCGTAATCGACAACATCGCCGAGGAGGTGCTCGGCACGACTTCGAAGTCGGGCTTCGGCCACCTGCACTGGCTGTTCGAGTTCACCCGTGCGCTCGGCGCCCCCGACGAGGTCATCACCGATGCGACACCCAACGTCGATGCCATGGCCAGCGCCAGTTTCCTGTATTGCCTGGCCCAACAGCAGCCGTGGTACGAGCTGACATTCGGCGGCATCTTGGCCATCGAGAACCAGATCCCTCCGGCGTACATCAAGGTTGTCGATGGCTTCAAAACCCACTATGGCGACATCCTGCAGCCCGACGACTACGCCTTCCACACCATCCACATCAGCGTCGATGAGGATCACGGCGGCCACGTCGGCGAGTTTGCCGAGCAGTACCTCGACACCGACGCCAAGCGCCGCGCGGCCCGAGCCGCGTACTTCGCCGGCGCCGAACTGACTCGGCGGTGCTGGGACAGCCTGAGCGACTGCAGCTGGTAGCTCCTGCTTCCTTGTTGTTCCACTCAACGAAACACAGCTAGGTTTCGTCGATGGCTACGCCGCGGGAGTCACCTGAATCGGCGGTGGCCCGAGCACTCTCGTTGCTGACTGCATTCACATTCGCCGAACCAGTGCTCGGCGTCTCCGAGCTCGGTCGACGGGTGCATCTGCCGAAGAGCACAGTCCACCGCCTGCTGTGCATTCTGGTCGCCGAAGGATTCGTCGAACGCACACGAGACGAGCGATACCGGCTCAGTCTGAAGCTGTACGAGATCGGTCAGGAAGTCGTCAGCAGTCGCGTCCTGCGCCAGGTCGGTCACGTGCCGTTGGAGAAGTTGCACAACGACAGCAGCGAGGCCGCCCACCTGGCGGTGCTGTCGGGTTCCGACGTCGTCTACCTCGACCGGCTCGAGAGCCCGCAGATGATGGGGCTGTTCACGCGTGTGGGCAGGCGCCGGTCGGCGCATGCCACGTCGTCGGGCAAGGTGCTCCTGGCCTACGGCACGCAGGCCGATGTCGACGATGCTGTGGCAGCCGGTCTCCCCCGCCTGGGGCCGCGCACCATCACCACGCGCACTCGTCTGAACCAGGCGTTGGCCGAGGTACGCAAGGCCGGCTATGCGATCAGCACCGACGAGGCAGCTCCCGGCGTCGTGTCGATTGCGGCACCGATCTTCGATCGGCTGGGTACGTGCGTCGCCGCGGTTTCGGTTGCCGGCCCACTCATCCGCATGCCGGCCGACCGTCACGATCAATTGGTGCGCATGGTCGTACGAACTGCAGCCGACATCTCGAGGGCGGTCAGCGACCCGGCTTCGATCCACTGATGATCGAGACGCCGTCGAGCGCGGTCGACGGCAGTTGACACAACCGCGTTGGCTCGCCGTCGAGCAATGATTCGCAGGTTCCGCAGATCCCGGCTTCACAACCTCGACGCGGCCGGTCGTACTTTGCCAGATAGCGGATGGCGAACAGCGCGGAGAGGTCGGACCACGTCGCGAACGAGAACGGGAGGCCGTCGATCTCGAACGTCACCTCTCGTTCATAGGGCTTGGTCACCCGACGCAGAGTAGGCGCCTGTGGGAATCACCAGTCAGGGGTGTGTCCCGTTCGCCGGAACGACAGCTTGGCGGACGCAAGCGCGGTGGATGAAGATGCACGGCGATGAGCCTGAGCCCGTCTGACATCGACCGCTACGGCGACGAGCTGTATTCGGCTCTCGTCGACATGCGAACCGTGCCCAACCTGCGTGATCGAGTGCCTGGAATCAACATCAATGATGCGTATGGGATCCAGACGCGCATGGTGCAGCGCCGCCTCGATGCCGGCGAGACAATCGTGGGCAAGAAGGTCGGCGCAACCAGCGTCGCCGTGATGAACATGCTCGGTCTGGACGAACCCGACTTCGGGCAGTTGCTCAGCGGCATGGTGTACCGCAACGGCGACACCATCAAGCTCGACTCGCTCATCCAGCCGCGCGCCGAGGGCGAGATCGCATTCGTGTTGAAACACGACCTGGCCGGGCCTGGCGTGACTGCTGTCGATGTGTTGCGAGCGACCGACTATGTGGTGCCGTGCTTCGAGATCGTCGACTCGCGCATCGACAACTGGGACATCAAGGTCGTCGACACCGTCGCCGACAACGCCTCGTGCGGCGCCTACGTGTTGGGCACCGAGCCGATGGATCCACTCGAGGCCGATCTGGCACTGACCGGCATGATCATCGATGTGCGCCAGCCGGGCGACACGGTCGGCGAACTTGTCGCGACAGGCGCCGGCGCCGCCGTCAAGGGTTCGCCTGTGAATTCGCTGATCTGGCTAGCCAACACCCTCGGCGAGTTGGGCATCACCTGCCGCGCCGGCGAGGTGATCCTGACCGGGTCGTTGTCGGTGATGGCCTGGGTGAAGGGCCCGCAAACGATCACCTGCGAGTTCGGTGGGCTTGGCAGCTGCAGCGTGACATTCGAGTAGGGAGCATTCAGTCGTGGCACTTTCCGCATCCGTGATTTCTGAGTTGGCCACCATCGTCGACGATGCAATGCGCAACGCCGCAGACATCGTCAAGCTCACCGATGCCCACCCCGATATGGATGTCGGCGACGGCTACGCCGTGCAGGCCGAACTGTGCCGGCGCTGGCAGGCAGACGGCAGGCGGCTGACCGGCTACAAGGCCGGCTTGACCTCGAAAGCCAAGATGGTGCAGATGGGGCTGGAGACGCCCGTGTTCGGGGTGTTGATGGGCGACACGTGTGTGTCCGATGGCGATGTCGTCGACATGACTCAGCGGATCCACCCAAAAGTCGAGGCCGAAATCGCCTTCGTCACCGCCAGCGAGTTGTCGGGCGACGTCTCGATCGACGACGTGCTGGCCGCCACTGAGTTCGTGCTGCCGGCCATCGAAGTGATCGATTCGCGGTTCAAGGATTTCAAGTTCGACATTCAGAGCGTGATCGCCGACAACACCTCGGCCGCGCGTTACGTGGTCGGCGGATCGCCGCGCCGGCCCGAAGGCCTCGACCTGCGTCTGCTGGGAGTTGTGATGGAACGCAATGGCGAGGTGGTCGGCGCTGCTGCCGGCGCAGCCGTGATGGGGCATCCCGCAGCATCAGTTGTCGAGCTGGTTCGTTGGCTGGCCGGTGCCGGTCAGGCGCTGCCAGCCGGAAGCTTGGTCATGACCGGTGGCGTCACCGAAGCCGTCGCCGTGCACGCCGGCGATCACGTAACCGCTCGGGTGCAGCACCTCGGCACAGTCGGAGTGCGCTTCAGTTAGTCGAGGAACTGCGCCATGCGCTCCTCGGTCAGCCGAAGCGTCTCGAGATCGCCGAGCAAGACGTTGTACGCCATGTGCACCAATCCGATGTGAAGGGCGCAGCAGCGAAGTCGGGCGTCGAAGTTCGGCACTGCGAGGCCCATGTCGCTGTAGTGGTCCAGCGCCATTGCCACCATGTCGCTGCTTTCAAATGTGGCGTGCCAGGGTGACCAGAACACGAAGGTCGCCAGTTCGTACACGAAGTCGCGTGCCTGAATCCGAAGCATCGCGACCATGCGCCTTCGCTGATGTATTCAACCTCGTCGACGTCGCTCCCGAATCGTTCGATCAGAAAAGCTCGGGCTTCTGGCTCCCTAACACTTGACGGCGGCTCCAGCACCCGCCCGATGCTACGGCTCAGTACGGGACTGGGCGTTGTGCATTCGCACCAGGCTGAAGTCGAACTCACCACCACGAGCGATGTCGTACAGCGGCCACAGTGACGGCACGATCCGCAGTTCGATCCCGGCGTCGACATGAGCGGCGAGCAGATCACCCACGGGCGCTACCGAGATGGGCGCGACTGCACGATCTGAGATCCACTGACCATCCGCTCCCTCCCACGGTTGGAAAGCCTGCGCGTCGAACTCGTATCGGTAGATCGTCGCAATGCGCATGCGGTCGAGCCAACCGGACTCGATCGCATGCAACCGCGTTGCCATCGTGGCGAATCGCGCTTCGAAGCCGGCCTGCTCCCGCTCATGGCGCGGCCACACCGCAACGCGCGGGCAGTCGCGCGGGAACCAGTACAGCGGCGCGTGCTCGGCATCGATTGCCCATACGGCAGGCGCGTGCGACCGATTGGTGCGCGGCACGTGCGGCACGAAGCGTTCGATGTATGGATCTTCACTGAAGTGATACAGGGCGGAGTCGTTCACGGACTTCGCCCTCCAGGTCGAGCGCCGGGCGTCGCTCGCCCGTAGGACAGCACCGCCGACCTCATCCGACAATGATGACGCAACCAGGCAACCATCGACACCGACCCGTCATCAACCCACTCACCGCTCGCCTCGAGTCACCGAGCTTCCT
Organism: Ilumatobacteraceae bacterium; assembly: GCA_043742385.1. Classification (GTDB taxonomy): domain Bacteria; phylum Actinomycetota; class Acidimicrobiia; order Acidimicrobiales; family Ilumatobacteraceae; genus JAENVT01. Next base: position 2,651 of record JAYTZE010000110.1, on the reverse strand, counting down.
GCAGGCCCGGCTATGGCGAAAGGCGTGATCGCGTAGTAGTTGTAGCGCATGAATCGCTTCACTGATCTCGTTGGTAGCAGGTGGCCGCTCCAGCAGGCGGGGATGAGCGGCACGGCGACGTCGACGCTGGCGGCTGCGGTTTCCAACGCTGGCGGGTTGGGGATGATCGGCATCGGCCGGCAGCAGCTCCAGATCATCGAGCGATACCTCGATGAGGTCGCGATGCTCACCACTGCCCCGGTCGGCGCAACATGCATCGCCCATTTCGTCCGGCCCGACGTGGTCGAGTTGGTCGCGTCGCGTCTGCCGGTTCTCGAGTTCTTCTACGAGTGGCCCGATCCGGCTCGCGTGCCGACCAACGTGATCTGCGGCTGGCAGGTCGGCTCGGTCGACGAGGCGAAGGCGGCAGTCGACGCCGGTTGCCGCTACGTGATCGCCCAGGGAGTGGAAGCAGGCGGCCACGTGCGCGGCCACCTTCCGCTCAGCGAACTGCTTCCTGCCGTGAGGGATGCTGTCGACGTCCCAGTCGTGGCTGCTGGTGGAATCGGAAACGCCGACGCCGTCCGTGCTGCAATGGATCTGGGGGCCGACGCCGTGCGCGTGGGCACCCGATTCGTCGCCACTCGCGAGTCGTATGCGCATCCGCTGTACATCGACGCGCTGGTCGCAGCATCGACCGACGACAGTGTGCTGACCGAAGCGTTCGGTGTTGGTTGGCCCGACGCGCCGCACCGCGTGCTGCGTGAGTCGATCGACGCGGCAACGGCTGCGCCGACTGACACTGTCGGCGAGACCGCACTCGCCGATGGGCAGGCGATGAAGATGCCGCGGTTCGGTGCGAGCTCGCCCAACCGAGACACCACGGGTGACATCAATGCAATGGCACTGTACGCCGGACGCTCCGTCGGCTCGGTCGACAGGGTGATGTCCGCCGCCGAGGTCGTGGCGGAGCTGTCGTTCGGTTTCGACTGACGCCCGTTCCGCAGGCAGGAACGCCGGACCTTCCTCCGTCGACCGCGTTGGGGCAGAGTAGGTGCCATGGCCAAGCTGACCGCAGCGATTGTCGGGTCCGGGAACATCGGCACCGACCTGATGTACAAGTTGATGCGTTCCGACGTGATCGAACCGCGCTACATGATCGGCGTCGACCCGCGAAGCGACGGATTGGAGCGGGCGCGCAAGGCGGGGCTCGAGGCATCGGCCGACGGTGTCGACTGGCTGCTCGCCCGCAGCGAGCTGCCCGACTTCGTGTTCGAGGCCACCAGCGCCTACGTCCACATGACCAACGCGTCGCGCTACGCAGAGCTGGGAATTCGAGCCATCGACCTCACACCGGCCGCTATCGGTCCATTCGTGGTGCCGAGCGCCAATATCGACGAACACCTCGACGCGATGAACGTCAACATGGTCACCTGCGCAGGACAAGCCACCATCCCCATCGTTCACGCCGTGGCCGCGGTGACCGAGGTCGACTACGCCGAGATCGTCGCCACCGTCGCATCGGTGTCGGCAGGGCCTGGCACCCGCGCCAACATCGACGAGTTCACCCGCACAACGTCGCGCGCTCTCGCCGAAGTCGGGCGAGCCGGACGCGGCAAGGCGATCATCGTGCTCAATCCCGCAGACCCGCCGTTGATCATGCGCGACACCATCTTCTGCCAACTACCGCGTGACGCCGACGAAGTACTCATCACCAAGGCTGTCGAAGACGCCGTGGCCAACGTCGCCCAGTTCGTGCCGGGCTATCGACTGAAGTCAGCGCCCCAGTTCGGCGAATCGCGCGATGGCACTCCACGAGTCGCAGTGCTCGTCGAGGTCGAAGGTGCCGGCGACTACTTCCCGCCCTATGCGGGCAACCTCGACATCATGACCGCCGCCGCCGCTGCGACCGGCAACCGCATCGCCAAGCACATGACCACGCACACGACCAAGTACATGAAGGGTGCCAACTGATGCCTTACTCGAGCTCTCTCGACGTGCGCATGACCGACACCTGTCTGCGCGACGGCTCTCACGCCAAGAACCACCAATTCACCGAGCAGCACGTACGCGACATCGTCGCCGCGCTCGACGCCGCAGGTATGCCGGTGATCGAGGTCACCCACGGCGACGGCCTGGGCGGCTCGTCGTTCAACTACGGCTTCTCGTTGACCGACGAGCGGCGGCTCATGAAGGCTGCAGTCGAGACCGCCAAGCAGGCCAAGATCGCAGCGCTGATGGTGCCCGGTATCGGCACGATGGACGACATCCGCTACATCCACGACATCGGCCTGTCGATCGTGCGGGTCGCCACGCATTGCACCGAAGCCGACGTGTCGATCCAGCACTTCGGCTTGGCTCGCACGCTGGGTCTGGAGACAGTTGGGTTCTTGATGATGGCCCACGGTCAGCCGCCCGAACTGATCGCCAAGCAAGCGCGGATCATGGCCGACGCCGGCTGCCAGTGCGTGTATGTCGTCGACTCTGCAGGAGCGATGATCCTCGAGGATGCGCAGTATCGAGTCGAGGCGGTCGTCGCCGAACTCGGTGGCGACGCACAGGTCGGCTTCCACGGTCACGACAACCTCGGCATCGCCGTGGCCAACTCGGTGATCGCCGTGCGCGCCGGCGCGGTACAGATCGACGGTTCGGTACGCGGCTTCGGTGCCGGA
>JAYTZE010000109.1:0-2078 GCA_043742385.1 Ilumatobacteraceae bacterium | reverse complement strand
ACGCCACCGCCAAAGGCAATCCCCAAGGTGCCGAGGGTATGGCCAGCTTCCCCGACAGCAAGCTCGATGCAGTCATCGAGAGCGCCGAGGAATGCCCCGGCGAGTGCATCTTCATCGAGCCCTAGATTCGCTCACGAGTTCTCGTTGAGAAAGGGCGCCGCAAGGTGCCCTTTCTTTGCGTGAGGGGATCGGCGACGAACTGGGCAGCCCCAGAACCGTACGTATCGTTCTGGGGCTGCCCAGTTCACCGACGGTGGCACCTAGCGACTGTCATCGACAGAACACACCGCCAGCGCGCGCTGTCGTTCGTTTGCATGTGGTCGCCGCCGGGTATTGGTGTGAACGCGGATAAGTCTGCTCCGGGTCATGAAGCAAGGGAGGCCAGCGTGCCACAGGAACCAATTCTCGAATCGGGTGGGGTCGAGCCGATCCACGTCGTCCCAGCGATCACGCCTCTCGAACCTGTCGCCGCGTACGAGCCGACGCAGGTCATTCCACAGGTGTCGTACCAGGCCGTTGTTCCTCCAACGATTCAACCCCTGGCACCGGTCGCCCCTGGCCCAATGTTCGTCGACGACAGGCGACAGGCGTGGCCGTACCTCGTTGCATTTCTCGCTCTCATCGTTGGAGGTCTCATCGGCTTCCTAGTCGGCGACGGTCGTGACGCAGAGAAGACGACCCTGACATCGAGCACACAGCCGTTGGACTCGACCGTCACATCGAATGCGACAATGACGGATCTGCAAAGTCAGGTCGCACTCCTCACTGCCGCGCAGACCAAAGCGGCGCAAGACCTTGCGGACGCGCAAGCCTCCTTGACGCAAACCCGAGCGGAGCGGGACGCGCTAGCGGCACAAGTTGGTTCCGCTGGGGGTACGACCACCGGCCTGCAGGCTGACCTCGATGCGAACAGGGCCCAGGTTGCCAAGTTGCAGGCCGATCTCAAAACAGCGACATCCCAACTCGATACTGCCAACGCCTCGTTGACCCAGACCCAGGGCCAGTTGGATGCGGCGAACGCGACGTTGGCGGCATTGCACCCCGTTCCGCTCGGCAACTATGTGAACGGCACCATCTCCAAAGCTCGCTCAGATGCCCAAGCGAACGGCTGGACCTTGATCGAGGAGGTGGGCAACTCGCCAACGGGCGCGATCGGCACGGTCGTCGAACAGGCCCCAGCACCGAACACGACCATGGTGGTGGGCTCCGTGCTCCTGGTGAAGGTCAACTAGGCCCCACGACGGAGGCAGCGCCCCTGCGGTGTGCACTCTATCTGCAGGCGCGGCCGTCAGCCGAGGAAGCGGGCTGTCGTCAGGAAGCCGGTGTGGGCCACCATGCGGTGGTCGGGACGCACGGCCTGGCCTTCGACGTACCAGCCACGATGCAGCACCTCCAGGCTCCTGTTGCCGTTCCAGGCCTTCGAGGCCAGCGCGGCTCGCAGCTGCGCGACTTGGATGATCGAGGGCGTGTAGGCAATGAAGATTCCGCCGGGCCGCAACGCCTCCATCGCGTGCGGCACCACTTGCCATGGCTCTGGCAGATCGAGCACCACGCGATCGATGCCGCGCTCGTCGATGCCGTCGTAGCAGTCACGCAACTCGACGTGATAGTGCTCCATCGCGCCCTCGCCGAGAAAGCTACGCACGTTGGCCTTTGCCCGGTTGGCGAAATCTTCACGCAATTCGTAGCCCACGATCTCGGCGCCCCATCGCAGCATGGTCATGCTCAGTGCACCCGATCCGACACCACTCTCCAGCACCCGTACGCCGGGCCCGATGTCGGCCAGCATGCACATCGGGGCGAGATCCTTCGGATAGATCACCTGCGCGCCACGTGGCATTTCGACGACGAAGTCTTCCAGCGTCGGTCGCAACGCGGTATAGGGCGAACCCTTGGTGCTCTTGACGACAATACCTTCGAGCTGTCCGACCAGATCACTGTGAGCGAAGAAGCCGTTGTGGCTGTGGAACTCGGCACCTTCGGCCAAAGTGATGAGATAGCGGCGCTGCTTCAGATCGAGCAGCAACACCTTTTCGCCAACGGCGAACGGCGTGTTCATCTCTTGCCCCTTCCCTTGC
>JAYTZE010000108.1:0-4255 GCA_043742385.1 Ilumatobacteraceae bacterium | reverse complement strand
TTGCCTTCGATGTTCGAGAAGTGCACGAACACGTCGGCACCGCCCTCTCGTGAGATGAAGCCATAACCCTTTTGAGCGTTAAAGAACTTCACGGTGCCCGTAGCCATTGCCTGTACTCCATATTGCTTACTTGCCCAACGACTTGTAGGGCACTCGGGCCGTAACGCTAGCAATTGCAGAAGGCGACGACGAACGTCTCCAAAATCTCGGTTGTGATCAGCCGGCCATCGTCGCGATCATGTGGTTCATGACTTCGGTGTGTTCGGCCTGTGGGCTGAAAAGGATCACTTCCGCATCTTTCACCACGCGCACACTGTGCCCGGGAGGCCAGTAGAAGAGGTCGTCGCCGACGCATGCTTCCTCGTTACCGTTGACGTAGGAGATGACGACCTCGCCCGAGATCATGAATCCCCAGTGAGGCGCGTGACAAGCGTCGTGGTCGAGTCCCTTCAGCAGCGGCGCAATGTCGGTACCCGCACCGAGGGAGAAGTACTCGGCAGCCATCGATCCGTAGTCGGACGCGTCACCGAAGTCGATCGCTTGGCGAGCAAGAGCGCCGGGCACGTCGATCTTGGTCGGGATGTCACCCTTGGTAATGCGCATGATTCCTCGGTTCTATTGGCGGAGTGTTCCGTGTTATTTGCTCAGCCAAGCCCTTCGACACTCGACCGTCTAGTTCCAATACTGAACTGTGGCAACGTGGCGCATGAAGACCTACGGTCAGTACTGCCCAATCTCCCGGTCGGCCGAGCTGCTCGGCGATCGCTGGACGATCCACATCGTTCGCGATCTCTTGACGGGTACGTCTCGGTTCAACGAGTTCATCAGCGGCAATCCCGGGCTTTCTCGCGCGCTGCTGAGCCGGCGGTTGCAGCAACTGCGACGCGCCGGTGTGGTCGAACAGAACGATGACGGCGGCTACCGGCTGACGCCGTCGGGCCGGGACCTCGAATCGGTGGTGTTCGGTCTGGCGAAGTGGGGCGCCCGATGGACTTTCGGCGAACCCGAACCGGACGAGCTCGATCCGGACCTACTCCTGTGGTGGTTGCACCGGCGTATCGACCCGAACAAGCTGCCGGGACCGCGGTTCACGATCTACATCAATTTCACCGATCATCCAAAGCGGTACTGGATCGTGGTCGACCGCGATGCGTCTCTATGTCTTGCCGATCCCCGATTCGACATCGATGTCACCATGCGCAGCGACCGGTCGACGATGTACCGCACGTATCTCGGACACGTTCCGCTGGCGGAAGCCCACCGCAGCGGCCGAATCGAACTCATAGGGTCCAAGCCATCCGTTCGATCGTTCATTGCTGCGTTCCAGCCATCTCCGGTCGCGTCGATCGTCGCCGCGGAGACACCCGCCTGACCGCCACGCCCACGTAGTGAGCCACGACGCTCCAGTACCGTGTCTGCGTGATTCGAAACCTTGATCCGCTGTTGTATTGCGACCCGACGGCCCACCAGACGGAGCGGGAACGCATCTTCTGGCGCACGTGGCAGCTGCTCGGCCCGGCATCGCAAGTCGCAGCACGGGGCGACTACGTCGCTGCCGAGATCGCCGGAGCCAAGGTGTTCGCGGTACGCAGCGACGACGGGGTGCTGCGGGCATTCCGAAACGTGTGCGTCCATCGCGGCGCACGGTTGCTGGAGGAGGGCAGCGGACATTGCAGCGCGATTCAGTGTCCCTATCACCACTGGATGTACGGCCTCGACGGCACGCTCAAGCGAACGCCCTGGTTCGGTGAGGACCCTGACTTCGACATGTCCGATTGGCCGCTGCAATCGATCAGCGTCGATGAGTGGCGCGGGTTGTTGTTCGTCGCTATCGAGCCGGACGAATCGTTGCTCGCCAACCTCGGCGACACGGTCAACGTGCTCGCCGACGAGCCCATCGACACCTTCCAGGTGTATCGCACCGAACGGTTGGTCTTTGATGCGAACTGGAAGATCTATGTCGACAACTTCATCGAGGGCTACCACATCCCCGGAATCCATCCGAGCTTCTACGCAGCTATCGACTTCGAGAAGTTCGAAACAGTCGCGATGGACAATGTGATCAAGATGACCGCGCCGCCCAAGGACGACTTGTTCTATCGCGGTACGTGGCTGACGACGTGGCCCAACTGGACGCTGTCGCTGTTCGACGGTGGTATGAACACGTCGCGAATCAATCCGATCGATGAGGGGCGAACCGAACTGCTGTACCACTACTACTTCGCCGATCTGTCCGAGGACACCAGGGCGACGCGCGACCGCAGTGTCGAAGGCAGCATCGGTGTCGTCCGCGAAGACTTCGGAATCTGCGAGATCACCCACCAGAACTACGCGAGCGGCGGATATCGCCCCGGTCCGCTGAGCCCGCGTCACGAGGCCGGGGTCGCCTGGTTTCAACAGCGGGTCGCTGTTGCCCTGACGGCTGCTGACCTCAAGGGAGTCTCAAGACAATCGGAGATCAAGTCTCACTCGAGAGTTGAGAGTTCACCGTACGTAGTGCGCTGACCGCCGAGGTGGCCTCTGACCAGGTCTTGGGCGCGCCTGAATGAATCGAATGACCCATATGTTCACGATGAGTGACTGGGTACCTTGTGGGCTATTGCGTGCGCGGGACCACGCTCAGACACAGGAGCCTTTCTCACTTGAACACGAACGATTCACGGCGGGCCATCGGTCGGAAGCGAATTACGGCAGTGATCGCACTCGCCATGGTGCTGTCGGCCGTCGGTTTTGCGACGCCACTTGCCCAGGCAGTCACTCTCGGCTCGCTGACCACGCGCATGGAAATCGACGGAAACAAGGCCAGCGCAGCAGGCTTCGACTGGAACGACATCCAGGACGGAACGCTCCCGGCCGGTTACGTCATCAGCCCGAACGTGGTGTCCGCCGGCGTCGTGGCCCAGACCTACCAGATCGACGGTCCCTCGATCACCCAGTCGTGCGGCGTGCAGGATGCCAACTCTGCGGTCGATGGGTCGAAGCTCGACGACAACCCCTGGCCTGTGCAGACCGGCCTCCCGAACTCGAAGAACGACATCTGCTCGGGCGGCGCGGCACTCGAGGCCGTCAATGTCAACGGCGCAGTTCACTACATCCTCTACGAGTACTACACACGCACACCGACCGCCACCGGTGATCAGTCCGTGGTCATGTCGCTCGACGGCCCGCTTCCCGGTCGGTGCGACGATGTGCTGATCGACTATAACTTCGGCCCCTCAAGCGGGTTGGTCACAAGCCTGTACGGCTGGACCCCGAGCGCCGCCGATGCCTGCGCCAACCCGCTCGGTTCGGGATCTTGGGGTGGAAGCACCACCTCGGCCAGTCTCGTCCAGACAGCGAGCGGCGCCAACCCCGAGCTCACTCCCGCCACGGCCAAGGCTGACACCTTCGGCGAGTTCGCCATCGATCTCACCGCTGCGGGGATCCTGCCCGCGGATCGCTGCGCTACGTTCACCACCGGGTCGATACTCACCTACACCGGCAACAACACACAGGCGTCGTTGAAGGACATCCTCACCTTCTCCAATCCAATTGTGCTCAGCAACTGCGGTTCGATCTCCGTGGCCAAGGTCACTCAGCCCTCCGGCTTCGGCGCCGGCCAGAACTTCGGGTACAAGCTCGATCAGACCGACGGGCAAGCCGTGTACGGCGCTTCGCTCTCCGTCACCGGTGGTGGAGCCGACACCGACGCTTCCAACCTTTCGATCTCATCCCTCATTCAGACGACGCAGACCCACGTGTGGTCCAACGTCCTCGCCCAGCCCGACTACCGCTTGCAAGAAGTCGCGGTGCCGGCCGATTGGCAGGTCAAGCAGATCTCCTGCACATTCTGGGATCCGTTCTTCGTCTCCGGTTCGCCCGCCGTCGTGACGCCCCAACTGCGAACCGTGACGACCACCACGTCCTCGCTATCGGCGATCGGCATCACCTCGCCGCAGCTGAAGCCTGCCGGTCAACCCAACACGACCTGCACCATCACCAACGCCACTTCGGGCATTCGGTTGGTCAAGGCCGGCTCGGGGGATGCCAACCAGACTTTCAACTTCACGATGACGGGCAAGACCGTGCCTGCGCTGAAGTTGGGAGGCTCCGCTGACTTTGCCTTCGCCCCCGGCACTAATGTTTCGATCACTGAAACCTTGCCCGTCACCACGCCGGCATGGCAGTTGACGAAGGTCGAGTGCAAGCTGGCCGACGGAACCGTGGTCGGAACCGTCAACGGCACTCAGGTTTCCCTGCAGACGGTGGCCGGCCA
>JAYTZE010000107.1:0-4260 GCA_043742385.1 Ilumatobacteraceae bacterium | reverse complement strand
ACACCGCTCTCGGAACTGCGTTCCACAACAACAAGCGTCGCCCTGACATCTCCGCCGATCCCGTCACATTCATGAAAGAGATGGTGCAGTCGGTCGGTCTGCCGGCCGAACTCGCATCCCATGCGCTCGACGACTCGCACGACGCTTACATCCGCGCCGACACCGATCTGGCCTTCGAACGCACAGGAAACGATGTCGGCACGCCGATCCTGACGTTCCATCCGGGCCGGTCCAACGAGGCAAGTTTCTTCGGTCCTGTTATCGCATCGATTCCGCGTGGCGAAGCCGCCCTGAAGCTGTGGGATGCAGTCGAGATTGTCGCGACGACCAGCGGGATGGCCGAGCTCAAGCGCTCGAACCGGTCAAAGCCGGTCTTCGACTGAGTCGCCTGTCGATAGGGTGAGCACCATGTTCGTGCTGGCTCTGGAGGTCGACCTGCACATCGGCCACGCCCAGTCATTGAAGGACAAGCGCGGCGTGATTCGCTCGATTGTCGATGGGGCGCGTCACCGCTATCGCGTCGCTGCGGCTGAGGTCGGCGACGAAAATCTCTGGCAACGTGCCCAGCTCGGATTTGCCGCGGTCAGCAACAGTCAACAGCACACCACAGAAGTCATCGACCAGGTGAGCCGCTTCGTGTGGTCGTTCCCCGAGATCTCAGTACTCGAGGAGACTCGGACGTGGTTATCGTGACAAGCGCACTACGGAGGAACTCATGAGCAGGCCACGGCGTGCGGCGGCACCGACCCAACATCGCTATCCGCGTACAGCGCGCCTCAACCAGTCGTTGCGCGAAGTGATCGCCGAAGCGCTGACGCGCATCGACGACGAGCGACTCGACATGGTCACGATCACCTCGATCGACGTCGACTCGGAGATGAATCGGGCCATCGTCTATTTCGATTCGTTGCTCGGTGAAGACGGCGACGCCGACATCCTGGCTGCGCTGGCCAGCCACCGCGTTCGCTTGCAATCGTCGGTCGGTCGCGAGGTGCGTGCCAAGAAGACTCCGATCCTTTCGTTCAGGCCCGACGAAACGATTCGCGCGGCCGAGCGCATCGAGCGGATCCTGCACGACAAGGCGACCATGCCCGAGCGGCCGCCCGACCCCGATGGCGCGACGTAAAACGCCGACCACGCACGGGTTGGCCGTGGTCGACAAGCCCGCTGGGGTCACCAGTCACGATGTCGTCGGCATGCTGCGCAAGCGGTTCGACGAGCGACAGGTTGGCCACGCGGGAACGCTTGATCCCGACGCAACTGGTGTGCTGTTGGTCGGCGTCGGCAAGGCCACACGCCTGTTGCGGTTTCTGACGGCGCTCGGCAAGACGTACAGGGCCGACGTCGTGCTGGGCACCGCAACCTCGACACTCGATTCGAGCGGCGTGGTCACCGGCACGTTCGACATGTCGGCGGTCACGACCGAGATGGCTCGTGCGGTGGCAGCCGCACATCTCACCGGGCCGATCATGCAGATTCCTCCAATGGTCAGCGCGCTACACGTTGACGGCAAACGTCTGCACGAACTGGCCCGGGAGGGCATCGTGATCGAGCGGCAGCCGCGACCGGTCGCCGTCCACTCGTTCACCGTCACCGCCACCGCTGACCCGTCCGTTCTAGAGATTGAAGTGCGGTGCTCGGCCGGCACATACATCCGCTCGTTGGCCGACGATCTGGGCCGGCTTCTGGGGGGTGGTGCGCACTTGCGCAATCTTCGGCGCACCGCTGTCGGGAGCTTCGGTGAGGCCGAAGCGCGTCCGCCAGACGAATGCGAGTTGATCTCGCCCGTCGAGGCATTGCGCGACTACCCGCGCGTGGCCGTCGATAGCGTCGCCGCCGACATGGTCCGGCATGGCCGGGTGCTCGATCGGTTCGTCGGTGATGGGCCGTGGGCCGTTGTCGACGAGCAAGGAGTGCTGTTGGCCGTCTATGAGGCGTTCGGAGCCGCGGCCAAGCCGGCAGTCGTGATTGCCTGAGCGAGTTCGTGCCGCGTGCACGACGGGGATAGCGTCAGTTTGTGCAGCTCGTCACGAACCTCGACACGCCTCCTTGGAGGGGTGAGCGCACGGTATTGACCATCGGAGCGTACGACGGCGTACATCTCGGTCATCGGGCGATCATCGAAGCTGTTCGCCAACTCGCAACCGCATCGGGAGCGCGATCGGCGGTCATGACATTCGATCGCCATCCAGCGTCGGTGGTTCGTCCCGAATCTGCACCGAAGCTGCTGACCGACCTCGACCAGAAGCTGGAGCTGCTGGCGGCGACCGGTCTCGACGCGACCATCGTGGTTCATTTTGACGAGGCCCAGTCACGTGAGGAACCGGCTCACTTTGTTCGGCGGGTGCTGATCGATTGCCTCGAAGCTTCGATCGTCGTCGTCGGCGAGGATTTCCATTTCGGCCGTGGCCGCGAAGGCAATGTCGAACTGCTGCGCAAGCTGGGAGTCGAGGGCAATTTCGAGGTGCATCCGTTGGAGCTCGTGCAACGTGCCGATGGCGTCGACGAGTCGATCAGCTCAACAGCGATTCGACGTGCTCTGGCCGGTGGCCAGGTCGAGCTCGCCGCTGATCTGCTCGGCCGTCCGTTCGAGGCCCGCGGTGTCGTGGTCGTCGGCGATCAGCGCGGGCGGCTGCTCGGCTTCCCAACTGCAAATGTCGAAGTACCGAATGCCGTCTGCGTGCCCGCCGACGGGGTGTATGCGGGTTGGTACGAACGGCCCAACGGCGACATCCACCAATGCGCGCTCAACCTCGGGCGGCGACCCACGTTCTACGAGCATGCCGATCACTCGCTGCTCGAGGCCCACTTGCTCGATTTCGAAGGCGACCTGTACGGCGAGCGGGCCGAGGTCCGCTTCACTCACTTCTTGCGGAGCGAGCGCAAGTTCAACGGCATCGACGCCCTGATCACCCAGCTGAAGCACGATGTCGAGCACGCCCGCGGCGTACTCGACACGGAGTAAGGCGTTACGTAGAAGGCCAGATCACCTTGGCGTCGTCGTCGTACAGATCTTGGACCAGGGTGAGGTTGACGACCGTGGCGATGTCGGGCACCTGGCCGTCGAACAAGCCGATCTCCGCGTAGGTGTTGACCTCCTGTTCGAGCAGGCTGATGTCGGGCACGCCGATCGGCAGGTCACTGGCGGTCGAGTCGGTGATCAGCTTGGTCTCGACTGCCCATCTGGTGATCTCGCCCTCCGGTGACAAGAAGAGCGCGTTGCCATTGGCATTGATCATGTCGACGGCGATATCGGCTGCTGCTTTCGGGTCCGCTATCGCGTCGGCGAGGCCCTTCATCGCAGCACGCATGAAGTCTTCGGCGGCCGTGGGAAACTCACTGAGGAAAGTCGAGTTGGTGTACAGCACACCGAAACTGCCGGGGATGTCGTAGTCGGCGGGGTCGTAGAGCTTGAACGCGATTCCAGCGGCAGTCAGTTGGAGCGGCTCATTGCTCTTGAAGCCGGGAAACCCGACGATCTCGGGGATGGCAATGTGCACCTTCGGGTCAAACCCGTCGAGCAGGGCGGTCTGGTAGTCGGTACCCTCGGTGAGCCCGGCCTTCTTCAACATCGCCGCAACCGATGGGGTGATGGCGCCCTTGACTCCGATTGTCTTGCCGGCCAGGTCGGCGAGCTCTGCGCTCTGGCCGTCCTTGACGATCAGGGCATCGATGCCGGTGCGTCCTTCGACCCCGAGGGCCACAAACCCGGCGTCGTTCCGCCCGGCATAGTCGACGACTTCGCTGAACGATCCGCCGGACGAGAACTGGGCCTCGTTGGCAGCAATCAACGGGTAGTTCTCGGTCGAGAAGCTCGGCTTCACGGTCACGTCGAGGCACAGGTCATCGAAGTAACCCTTCTGCTCGGCGACGAGTACTTCGACGATCGACGCCGAAGCCGCAAAGTCGAAGCTCGACAGGTAGGTGATCGTTCCTGCGGCCTTGTTGGCTTCGCAGCGGTCGGCGGGAAACGGTGCGTCGGCGGCGACGACCGAGATCGATGGAATCGTCTCGGGTGGCGCGGTTGCCGTATCCGGGGCAGCGGGCACCGTGGTGTCGGCGGCTGCAACACCCGTGGAGGGTGTGGTGCTCGAGTCGGTGGTGGCCTTGTCGTCGCCGCAAGCAGTGATCAAGGCGAGCGGAACTAGGGAGAAGAATGCGGCGCGTCGAAACGACATGTGCGTGTCCTTTGCAATGAGGGATCGGGTTGTTGCCAGTGCACAACGGGCAACTGTCGCGTTGCGAGAAACTCGCGGAGCG
>JAYTZE010000106.1:0-2085 GCA_043742385.1 Ilumatobacteraceae bacterium | reverse complement strand
GCAGCACCCGATCGCCTCGGAAGACCCGGTCGGCCAGATTGCCGATCGCACCCCCAGCGATCAGCCCTGCTGCAACGCTGGCTACACGGCTGGTCAGCACGCGACTGGTCCATGCCAGCCACACGACAACGAATAGTGCGGCAACGCCAATCAGCGGGCCGATGCCCTGGGCCTGCGAGAAGGCCATGCCGCTATTGCGTGCCAGGTTCCATTGCAATGTCCACACGACATGAATTGGCTCGCGACCGGTGAGTTCGCTCACAGCCCAACGCTTGGTCAGTTGGTCGAATGCGACCACGAGGGCCACGATCAATGCCGTGAGCGCAGGACCTGACAGCCGTAGACGCGTCGTCGGAAGAACGTCGGTGGGTTCGGACTGCGTGACCGAGAGAACCTCGGCCTCCGCATCGTCCGTCATCGACGGCCGATCCCGCCGACCTTCTCCTCGACCAGCATCGTTGCCCACGGGATGGCTTCGAGGCGTTCTCGCGGTATCGGTCGTCCTGACTCGGTCGAGTAGCCGTAGCGGCCCGTGGTCAGCCGGCCCAGGGCCGTCTCGATGTCGGCAATGGTCTGGCGGGCTTGCGCCGACAGGGTGAGATCGCGCTCACGCTCGACGACCATGGTGTCACCTTCGCCGCCCTCGTCGTCGAACTGAACGTCGCCCATCTCTTGCTCCTCGATCAGGGAGTTCGCCTCGTCCTCGAGGCGGGTCGCCTGCCCAGTGAGCGCTGCCTTCTCTTCGAGCAGTAGTGCTCGCTGCGCCGTCAGGAACTTGACGTCGAAGTCCTTGGTGTACGCAACACCATCCTTGGTCACGCCCTTCACGGGTGGGATCTCGATGACGACCGGGCCGGAATTGGCCTTCTTGGCCACGGCCGCCTTCTTCACTGGTGCAGGGGCAGCCTGTTTCTCCGCCTTCGCCGGCGCAACCTTTTTCGCGGGAGCAGCGGCAGCGGTTTTCTTTGCGGGCGCCGCAGCAGCCTTCTTGGCCGGCGCCGCAGCAGCCTTCTTGGCCGGGGGCACCGCCTTCTTGGGCGGGGGCACCGCCTTCTTGGGCGGAGCGGCCTTCTTTTTTGGCGCAGGCGCTTTCTTCACCGCGGCCGCCTTCACTGGTGCGGCCTTTTTCGGTGGGGCAGCCTTCTTGGCGGGAGCCGCAGGCTTCGCAGGTGCCGCCTTCTTCGATGTGCTCGACTTGGCCGGCACTTTGGCCTTTTTTGCAGGCGCCTTTGCCGGAGCCTTCTTGGCTGTTGCCATCTGCGGTGAACCTCCGTCGACCCAGGTGAGTCTGCGATGCTACCGCCGTAGCGGGCCGATATGGACGAAGCCGCTGTATCAGAGTGTTTGGTGCCACCTCGGGTGGGCACCAAACACTCCACACTTACACCTTTGTGACACCGATCGACACCGGTTCACCGTCGAGTTCAGCGTTCGACTCGCCGACCTCGAAGGTCAGCGACACGGCCAACGTTGGCTCACTGATCAGCGAGGTGAACGGCGCGACCTGATCGCGAATTGAATCGGGCAAGCCGAGACGAAGGTCGATGCGATCGCTGACATGCAAGCCGGCATCGCGCCGAGCCTGCTGAACCAGACGCACCAGATCGCGAGCCACACCCTCTGCTTCGAGGTCGGGCGTCAGGTCGATGTCGAGCACCACCACCCCGCTGTTCGCCGGCAGCGTCGTCGCACGCGATGGATCTGCCGCGACAAGTCGCAGCGAATACTCGCCGTCGGCAAGTTCGATCCCGCCAGCAGTAACGACGCCGGTGACCTCGTCTTGGGTCCATCGACCCTGCCTGACGGCGGCGATCACCTGTTGCACGTCCTTACCGATGCGCGGGCCGAGAACGCCGGGGACCACGGTGAGCTCGAACGCCCCGACGGCGTCGAGATCCGCCGATAGCACAACGTCTTTGACATTGATCTCGTCGGCGATGATGCCCCGATACGGCTCGAGCGACTGCGCATCCCGTGCCGCAATGGTCAAGCTGGCCAAGGGCTGTCGGACGCGCCGCCCGGTCGACTTTCGTACTGCCGACGATGCACTGCACACATCGCGAACACGATCCATCGCCGCAACCA
>JAYTZE010000105.1:0-2086 GCA_043742385.1 Ilumatobacteraceae bacterium | reverse complement strand
CGTCGGCCTTCAGCATGGTGTATTCCTGCTCGATGCCGTAGATCATCTCGGCCTTGGCGTACTTCTTGGCGACCTTCTCGAGTGGGGCGCGTGTGTTGGTGGGGTGCGGCTTCATGTCGCTGGCATTCAGCACGTCGCACAGCACCAGCACGTTGTCGCCACCGCGCAACGGGTCGGGACAGGTGAAGATCGGACGCAGCACACAGTCGCTGTTCTCGCCGGTCGCCTGATTGGTCGATGACCCGTCGAAGCCCCAGATGGGGGGCTGCTTGCCATCGCCCAAGATCTTCGTTTTGGAACGCAGCAGCGGGGTGGGCTCCGTGCCGTCGAGCCAGATGTATTCAGCTTGGTAGGCCACAAATTTCCTTCGCTCTCAGGACCGCGGGCGCGCCGCGATCGGGACCGGGAAATAGTGCCAGGCGCCCCGTTTCGATGCCGTATCGCTTGTGTGAACGCTGTGTGAAGTTGGGTCAGATCGGACCCGGGCGATACACGCTTCAGATCGTGACGCGCTGGCCCTGATCGAAGCCGTGGACCCGTTTGATTGCCCGGTACGCGTTGATTCGCTTCTCCGCAAGACGGTCGGCGGCCGCGTATGTGGCGATGCCATCTGCCTGGGAGATCATGAACACCTCGTGCATCCGCTCGTAGATGGCGGCCACTTTGGCCATGCCGCGTTCGGTGTTGACGCCACCCCACAACCGGTCGGTGTCGAACACCGTTCCACCTGCATTGGCGATGTAGTCGGGCGCGTACAACACGCCGCGGCGATGCAGCTCGTCGCCGTGGCGCGATTCGGCGAGTTGGTTGTTGGCCGAGCCGCAGACGATCGGCGCCTTCAGCACGGCCAGCGACTCGTCGTTGATGGTCGCGCCCAGTGCGCACGGGCAGTACACATCGACGTCGGCGGCGACGACATCGGCGGCGGCGATGGCTGTCACCCCGTGGGCACTGACCATGGCTGCGACCTTCGCCGGGTCGATGTCGCTGACCAGCACTGTGGCGCCCTCGCCGACCAGGAATTCGACCATCGGCACGCCGACTGCGCCCAGGCCCTGCACCACGACGCGCTTGGCGCGCAGCGACGGCGAGCCGGTGCGCTGCTCGACGCATGCGCGCATGGCCTGCAGCACGCCAAAGGCGGTGGCCGGGCCGATCGGGCCGGCACCACCGGCCGACTCGGGCAACGTGATCACGTTGCGCGTTTCGGTGCGCATGTGGTCCATGTCCTGCAGCGTGGTGCCGACGTCTTCGCCGGTCAGGTACTCGCCACCGAGTGAATCGATGAACCGGCCGAGCGCCCTGAACAGCATCTCTCGGCCTTCGGTGCGCTTGGGATCGCCGATCACGACGATCTTGCCACCACCCAGGTTGATGCCGGCAGCGGCGTACTTGTAGGTCATCGCCTTGCTGAGCCGCAGGGCGTCTTCCATCGCTGCCAGATCGTCGCTGTAGGTCCACATGCGGCATCCGCCTGCTGCCGGGCCCAGCACGGTCGAGTGGATGGCCAGGACTGCACGCAAGCCGACGTCTTCGTTCTGAAAGCACAGAACCTTCTCGTGGCCATTCGCGGCCATGTAGTCGAAGATCTCGGTCTTTTCCATCATCGGATCGTCCAGCCGCCGTCGACCATCAGCACTTCGCCCGTGACGTACGACGACGCTGCAGATACCAGGAACACCACGGGCCCGACCAGTTCGTCGGGGCGGCCGCGCCGGGCGAGCGGAGTCAGGTCGCGCACGGCTCGCTCCTTGGCCTCGTCGTGTTCACCCGCAGCGCCGGGCATGAACACCTCCATGTACGCAGGCGAGAAGGCGTTGACTCGAATGCCGTGGGTGGCCCACTCGAGCGCCAGTGACTTGGTCATCATGTTCACGCCGCCCTTGGAGATGTTGTAGGCCGAGATGTTCTTCACCGCCACATCACCGCAGATCGACGAGTTGTTGGCGATGGAGCCGCCCCCGTTGGGGATCATCACCTTGGCAACGGCCTGGGCGAAGAAGAAGTATGCCTTCAAGTTGACATCGAGCACGAAGTCCCAGTCGGCCTCGGTGTAGTCGATGGCCGGAGCTGCGGCATCGACGCC
>JAYTZE010000104.1:0-2086 GCA_043742385.1 Ilumatobacteraceae bacterium | reverse complement strand
CTGCTCGACCGCGTTGCCGACGAGGTCGACGCACTCGTCATCGAGGTGAAACGAGTCGTCCGCGATCTCAGACCTACGGCGCTCGACCAGCTCGGCCTCATCGATGCCGTTGGTGAGTTCACCCGCACCTTCAGCGACGATCTCGAGTTTCACGTGACGATGCCGAGCGAACCCATCGAGCTCCCGGCGGCGGTTGAGGTGGCGACTTACCGCATCGTCACCGAGGCCGTGACCAACGTGGTTCGCCATGCGCATGCCGCGCAGTGTTGGTTGTCGATCTCGACCGGTCCGACCGTCGACATCGATGTCGTCGACGATGGGATTGGCGTCGTCGACGGCGTCCCGCAAGGCGTGGGGTGGACGGCGATGCGCGAACGTGCATCCGAGCTCGGCGGCAGCGTGCAGGTGACGCGGCACGACCCACACGGCACCCACATCCATGTCCGGCTTCCCGTGACGCTGCCATGAGCCTGTCGCCCGACCAGCAGACGCCGCTTCGTGTCGCCATCGTCGACGACCATCCAATGTTCCGATTGGGATTGGCCGCGGCGATCAAGGAGATGGATGGCATTGAGCTCGTCGGCGAGGCCCAACGCGCCGACCAGGTACTCGCGCTCGTCGAGACGGCGTCGCCCTCCGTGCTGTTGCTCGACGTTCGCTTGCCCGATGCTTCTGGGCTCGAGGTCAACCGATGGCTCGCCGAGCACCACCCTGAAGTGCGGGTGGTGATGTTGACGATGTCGGAGGACCTCGACAACGCGCTCACCGCCCTGCGCGATGGCGCCAGCGGATACCTCGTGAAGGGCGCCGGTCCCGAGCGGGTCGAGCACGCCATACGCACCGTTGCCTCTGGCGATGTCGTGCTCGACCACAGCCTTGCCCAGGGAGTCACGGAGTTGGCTCAGGTTCGACGCGGGTCGACCAGCCGCGCATTCCCGCAGCTGACCAACCGGGAGTTCGACATCCTCCAACTCCTCGCCGAAGGCCTCGACAACGCGTCGATCGCCCGCCGCCTGTTCCTCAGCCCGAAGACAGTTCGCAATCACGTGTCGAACGTCTTCGCCAAGATCGATGCTCCGGATCGACCCGGCGCCATCGTCCTCGCCCACCGCCACGGCCTCGGAACCTGACAGCGGACATGTCAGTGTTCGACCCTTCGCCGACGGTTGAGTCCGATCGGCGGGTCTGGATTGACGACCGTCGCGATCTTCTCGTACCAGGCGATGCTCACGTCGACACCCGGTGAGTAGTGGGCGTGCGGTGCACCGTCGGGCGTGGCCAGCCCGGCAGCCTCGATCAGGGTCTGGTCGATCTCGACACAGTCGACCCGATGCAGCGGCCACCGCTGATGATCCACCCTGCCGTACGACAACTGCCGACGGCGCTCGGCCACCATCGCCCAGCGGGCGTACAAGAAGTTGTCGAGCGCACCGGTCTCGCGGTCGGCGAGCCGAGCCGCCACCCGGAAGCGGATGTCCGCGCCACCCGGCTCATCCGCTGGCCAGCGCCGCTGCGTCTGGTAGCGATGTCGATCGCCGTCGACCGTGTGCTCGGCGTGTGCCCAGCAGTACGGCAGCCCGAAGACGGATCGCGCCACGGCAACGGCCGCTGATCGCGGGACGTCGAGCGAGAAGAACCACACCGCTCGCCGACCGAGCGCATCGGTCACGTACGTTCGAACATTGACCTCGATGAAGGTCCCCAGCCGCCGCATCGGCGGCGTGCGACCGAACTGCACATCGCGCATCTCGAACGGGATCAGTCCCACCCATGCCGCGCCGTCGAACGTGTCCACGCGCACCCCAGGAGGGAGCAGCCGCTGCACGGCGGCTGGCTCGTACGGCCAGTGGAAGTAGGCGAGCTCGCTCCAACGCTGACGGAGGACCACACGCCGGTCCCACGATGGGGGATCCGGCGAGACTTGCTCGACGCTGCGATCGGTGATGGGTTGCACGGGCCGGCTCGATCAGTCGAACGATGCGGCGCGGAGCAGCCGACGATCGAAACCGGCCACCGGTGACGGCGGTTCGACGGCGAGGAGGGCGTCGATCATTGCGGCCAGATCGGCGCAGGTGGCATCGTTCGG
>JAYTZE010000103.1:0-4267 GCA_043742385.1 Ilumatobacteraceae bacterium | reverse complement strand
GCTCGAGCTCGCGGCTGCGACCGATGACCGGGTCGAGCTTCTTCTCGCGAGCGAGCTGGGTGAGGTTGCGACCGAACTGGTCGAGGATCTGGCTGTTGCCCTTGTCGCCGGGTGTGTCTTCCTTGCCCTGCTGACCGGCGGCCGCGGCCTGCGGCTCGCCCTTGCCCTGCGCGCCACCTTGGTATCCGCTGAGCAACTGGATGACTTGCTGGCGAACGCGCGACAGGTCTGCGCCGAGCTTGACGAGCACCTGTGCGGCGACGCCTTCGCCCTCGCGGATGAGACCGAGGAGGATGTGTTCGGTGCCGATGTAATTGTGGCCGAGTTGCAGCGCCTCGCGCAGCGACAGTTCCAACACCTTCTTGGCTCGAGGTGTGAACGGGATGTGACCCGACGGCGAGGTTCCACCCTGACCAATGATCTCTTCGACCTGATTGCGGACAGCCTCCAGCGAGATGCCCAGACTCTCGAGCGCCTTCGCCGCGACCCCTTCTCCTTCGTGAATGAGACCGAGGAGAATGTGTTCGGTGCCGATGTAGCTGTGGCTCAGCAGCCGAGCTTCTTCCTGAGCCAGCACTACGACCCGCCGTGCCCGATCGGTGAAGCGTTCAAACATGATGGAAGTGTATCGGCGCGCGCCGCACGCAACGTGCCGTGCTGAACCTGGTTGGGTCACACGACCTATCACCTGCTGGTCGCCTGTCTCGGCCGCTTCTTTACGACGTTCCGTGACGGATGGCTAGCCTGACGTCGTGGCGCCCTCGCCGTTCTTCACCCTGGCCGGTATGGCCGACGATGCGCAACGCATCGAGGCGGCGCTGGTCGAGTCGGTGCACACGCCCGACCCGTACCTCAACGAGATTGCATCTCACCTGATCATCGCCGGTGGGAAGCGTTTGCGGCCGGTGCTCACAGTCGTCGCTGCCCAGGTGTGCGGACCCTCGGATCCTGAGCTCAGAGAGCGGTCGATCCAAGGCGGCATTGCCTGCGAACTGGTGCAGACCGGCTCGCTGTACCACGACGATGTGATGGACGAGGCGGCGACCAGGCGCGGTGTCGAAACGGTCAACGCAAAGTGGGGCAATCTGCAGGCCATTCTGGCGGGCGACTTCTTGCTGTCGCGGGCGTCGGGAATCGCTGCGTCGCTGGGCACCGAGGTGGCCGGTCTGCTGGCTCGCACCATCGGTCGATTGTGCGAAGGACAGATCGAAGAACTGCGCCACACCTACAACTCGGCGCGACCGGAGTCGAGCTACATGGCGTCGATCAGCGGCAAGACGGCGTCGCTGTATGCGACCGCAGCGCGCATCGGTGGTCTGGTTGCGGGGTTCGACGCGCCGCTGACCGATGCTCTCACCGAGTACGGCGAGGCATATGGAATTGTCTTCCAGATCGTCGACGATCTGCTCGACATCACCTCCACCGACGACCAGTTGGGCAAGCCCGCCGGACACGACATGGTCGAGGGTGTCTATACGTTGCCGGTCATGCGCACGTTGCAGGCGGGCGGAGTGCCGGCGATGGAACTGCTCGCGCTACTCGGCAAACCGCTCGACACAGCCGAGCGCGAAAAGGCGCTGAGGATCGTGCGTGACAATGGTGGCGTGGCCTCGGCGTTCTCCACTGCGCAGGACTGGGCGAAGCGGGCGATCGCGGCATGCGATGCCCTGCCATCGTCACCCGCCACCGATGCACTGCGCGCTGCCCCGGCGAACCTGATTGCCTCGGTCTGAAGTCGATCACTGCTGTGAGTCCAAAACCCAGGCAGTTCGGAGTTCGCTGAAGCGCATCGGAGTGTTTCCGTACACCCCGGGTGGGCAGTAAGCACTCCGATGGGCTGGAAACACTCGGGCAACAACCGGGCGTCGATCACGCGTTGGGGGCGAGTCTGACGAGCTTGGCTGCGGCCTTGTAGGCCACTTCTGCCGGGCCCAGTTCGTCGGGTCGCAACAGGTTGGCCATGATCCGGAGCACCCACTCCATCAGCGTGCGACTGTGCATTCCGGCCCGTGTCAGTTCACGCATCAGCGCCGGCCGGCCGATCACTCGGGCGAACAGTCGGGCGACCTTGAAGTACTCGCCGTACTCGTCGTCGAGCAGCGACGGATACCGCTGCAGCGCGGTTGGATCACCGGCGTCGAGCGCCTCGTGCAGAACCTGGGCGGCCATGCGAGCGGTCTCGTAGGCGTAGTCGATTCCCTCACCATTGAACGGATTCACGCTTCCGGCGGCGTCGCCGATGACGAGGTACGACGGCCCTGCCTTGGGCCCGACGGATCCGCCCATCGGGATGCGCCCGCTGGTGGCTTTGCACTCCGGCTGGTCGGGGTTGATCTCCCATCGATCAGCGACCTGGTGGGCGTAGGCGTCGAGGAGGTGAGTGGTGTTGACACTCTTGAATTCTCGGAACGTCGACAGCAGCCCGACCCCGATGTTGACCGTGCCGTCGCCGACCGGGAAGATCCAGCCATAGCCAGGCATCGGGTTGCCATTGCGATCCTTCACGTCGAGCGCTGATTCGATCCACGGCTCGGCATGACGCGGCGACTCCCAGTACGTGCGAATAGCGGTGCCGTATGGCCACTCGCGCGTGCGGAACGTTCCGAGTGAGCGCCCGAAGCGACTGTTGGCGCCATCGGCGACCACCACGTAACGGGCCCGGATCTCGATGGGTTCCCCGCTGGGTGGTTGCACCACTGCGCCACGAACGAACCCACGATCGACGATCGGCTGCAGCGCCTCGTGACCCTCGAGCAACGTGGCACCAGCAGCGACAGCGTTATGGGCAACGATCGTGTCGAGCTCGCGGCGGCGCACGACGTAGCCGTACTGCGGATAGACCGGATGCGACGGCCACTGCAGTTCCAGCTGGCGACCCATACCCGTGGCTCGCAAGCCGTTGTAGCGATGGAACTGGGCCAGCTGGTCGCCGAGGCCCATCTCGTTCAGCTGATGTACAGCGCGAGGTGTGAGGCCGTCGCCGCATGTCTTCTCGCGGGGGAACGACTTGCGCTCGACGATCGTGGCGTTGTGACCGTACCGAGCGAGCCAGTATGCAGCTGAGGCGCCGGCGGGGCCGCCGCCGATCACCAGTACGTCAGTCGATGACGTCACTCAGGTGCCGGCGGATGAACCGGCAGCAGGTTCCTTGCCGACTTTGATTGCACCGATAACCGTGGTCTCGATGTTGTCGAAGGTCGCCGAACCGTCTTCGAGCGCAAGCCACGCAGGTGATTCTTCTGAGCACCAGTCCTCGAACTCTTGCTGGTTGGCGCCAGCCGCATCGGCACCGCCCAGTGTGAAACGCTCGTGGCACACGACAGCGAGAATCTCTGCCTCGGTGAGCTGAGCCGACTGGCCAGGCATGTTGCCTCTGGCTCTGGTGAGGTGGGCTCCTCCCGCACGATTCGGGTCGCCGTAGCTTTCGATCCCCGCAGTGACGTAGGCATCGGTGCCGGCGTACACCCAGCGCAGTTGATCCTCGATGTGCGGGAAGGTCTTCAGGGTCTCGCCCTGCGAGAACTGATAGCCGAGGCCGGCGACGCCTTCGCCGGCGCTGCCGTGACAACTCGAGCACCCGCTGTACAGCGTGGCGCCCTCGCCGAGCGGGCCGGCGATCACCTCGGTGGCCGGGGTGAGGGCGCGGACGTACATGAAGGCCCACAACGGCAACGTGCTGAGTGTGGCGAAGGCCCAGAAGGGGATCTTCTTGCGCGCCTTCGCCGCGGCGACGACGGGGATGTCGGGCTGTGGGGGAGGAGGACCGACCGGCGCGACTGGTGCAGCCGCGGGGCTTTGCACGGCCGGCGCGCTAGGGGTGGCGGTGGCCGCTGCAGAGGCTGGAGTCGCGGCGTCACCGGCCGCGTCACCGGCCGCAGCCGGAGTTCCGCCCTCCGCCTGCGTTCGTGCTGCTTTGCTGCGCTTCAGCAGGTGCTCGGGAATTTCGGTCACGGGTGCCCACGATAGACGGCGAGACGATGAGATCAGGAAATCCTCGCAACGAATTCTCCGCGAGGCGTGCACGAATTCACAACCGGTCGATTGTCGGTAACGTCGTGGTAGACCGGAACCGGAACCTGTCCGTCGACTCTCAGAAATGGCAGTCAACCGCGGATGGGTGACTACAGTTTGTGCGGCAGTTCACATTCGGAGCGAACACGGAAGGCAGCGCTGTGCTGATCGCGATCGACATCCTCACATGGCCAGGCGTCAATCAGGCGTTCCTGTTTTCATTTGTGTTGTCGACCGGTATGGCTCTGGCGGCGAT
>JAYTZE010000102.1:0-4269 GCA_043742385.1 Ilumatobacteraceae bacterium | reverse complement strand
TGAACACGAGGATTCGCTCGCCGGCAGCGAAGACCGACTCGACGATCTCTTCGAGTCGGGCCAACTTGCCGGATCGCCCGGCCAGCGGCTGGCCATTGTCGCGGTATGCCGACGGATGGTTGCAGATCTGCTTCAGGGCCGTGATGGCGGCCAGGATCGCACCCTGCTTGACGTCGGCGAGATTGTCGGAATCCGCCATGCTCTCGACAAGCTTGTCGAGCACTGCCTGATAGAGGCCGATCTGCTCCGGGGTCATGGTGCAGTGGTCGAGTTCGTCGATCTTGTCGGGCAGCTCGGCGGCCACCTCGGGCTCGGTCTTTGTGCGACGGAACAGCAGCAGGCCGTTCAAGGCCCGCAACGCATCCTCGCCATCGCCCGACATCTGGGCGATGAACGTCGGCCGCGACCCGACAAGGCCAGGATTGGTGAAGTCGAGGATCGCCCACAGATCGCCGAGACCGTTTTCGATCGGGGTGCCGGTCAACGCCAGACGCGTGTGAGCGTTGATTCGGCGCAGTTGTTGCGAGGTGTCGCTGGCCGGATTCTTGATCGCCTGTGCCTCGTCCAACACGATGGTGTGCCACGTGAGGGCGGCCAGTGCGTCGACATCGCGGACAGCCGTCGCATAGGTGGTGATCACCATGTCGGCGCCGGAGATCTCGGCCTCGAGCTCGTCGGCCGATGCGCGTGCAGCACCATGGTGAACAACAACGCGCAACCCCGGCGTGAACCGGGCGGCTTCGGCCGCCCAGTTGCCGACGACGGCCGCCGGCGCGATCACCAGTGTCTTGCCGTCGGCGCCCGAGCGGGCGAGGTGGGCAAGCACCGTCGGTGTCTTTCCCAGACCCATGTCGAGCGCCAGGCAGCCACCAAGCCCGGCGGCATCGAGGAACCCGATCCACGACACTGCCTCGGCCTGATAGGTACGCAGCGTGCCCGTGAATCCCTCGGGACGCGCGATCGGCGACATCGACACTTCCGCGGCGCTGCGCATGATGTCGTTCGCCCAGCTGTTGCCATGAACAACGACGCCGCCGGAGAGCGCCGACCCACCGAGGCCGACGCTGTGCTGCAGGATCTGCGCGCCCGTGAGCTGCTTGAGCTTCTCGCGCTCGGCGAGCGCTACGGCAGCCTGTTCGACATCGAATCGATCGACCTCCACCCAGCGACCACGCGACTGAACGAGTGGACGCGCTTGGCGGGCCAGTCGCCTGACGTCGTCGGCCGAGAGTTCGACATCGTCGAACAGCACCGACCAGGCGACATTGCTGAGCTGATGTGCGCCAACGACCGAGTTGGCCGCAGTCTCGGCGAACAGTCGCAGCGATGGGCGGGCCTTGCGTCGCGACAGCGCCGGTAAACGCACGTCGAAACCGACTTCGGCCAACGTGGGGCCGCCGACAGTCATGAACTGCCACGCTTCGTCCTGGCTGATCGCAACCTGTCCACGGCGCGACACACCGACGCGATCGAGCGCCGGGAAGAGCCGCCCGAGGCGCTGCCATTCCGCCAGCACCGATCGTCGGCCGCCGTCGGTCCGCAGCGCGGTATCGATCGGCACCAGCGCGCCCTTCGCCGACGATGGAACTGAGACCGACACGAGCCAGACCCCACCTGCCGCCGGCGCATCGAGTTGAACGACCAACTTCGGACGTGCGGCGTCGGTCACCGAACGGGACCACTGCTCGAGCCGTCTCGCCGTCGCCGACGCCAGGCTGACCGTGGCCTGGAACGGCGTACCGTCCATCCGCGCGATCACGGTGTCTTCCAGATCAATCGGTGACTTCGCGCTTGGTGGCGGCGCGGGCAACTCGGTGCGCTCGATGCTTTCGGCGACGATCGCTTCGACCGTCGCAGCAATGACCGCCGTAGCAGTCGCCCGTCCGTTGCCACCGCCTACTGCCACCACTGCGCCCGGCATTGCGGCTGCCAGCGCGTTGACAGTGGCGCTATCGACCAGTGCCGGAACCCATTGGACCGACGCCTCGATGTTGCCGCTTTCGGACCGTGATGCAACCCGCATGCTCGGCACGACCGACCCACGCGCCACCAGCCGCACACCCTCCAGCGCAGCACGGCCGAGCCACAACACGCTGGGACCCACGCCCACATGGTCATGCCCGCCGCCGATCGCCACAAGCCAGCCCAGTGCGTCCTTCATCGGGATCGCGACTGCTTCGGCACGCGTTCCTCCCGGCAGCGGCACGCCGGGGTGCAGCTGCCATCCCACCGATGGTCCACCGATCGCTTCCAGCCGTGTGGCCAGGGCGTCGTTCCCGTCGGCCGGCGAGCCGCGTCCGGCGGCCCACACCACCACCTGTCCCGCCGCCCACGATGCTTGGAGCTGCACTTCCTCGGGCTCCAACGGCTCCCAGGCAATCGGCAGAACATCGTCGAGTTGCGGAGCGCTGGTTGCAGCCGGCGCCGGCGGCCGCAGCCGCGCCGCCGTTGAACGCAGACCCTGGAGGGTGTCGGTGAAGTCGGCGACGACTTGGTCGCGTTCGTCACCGGTCAGGTTGCGGACCGAGGCGAGGTCGTCCTCGGCCTCGATGATCAGACGGTCGAGCAGGCTGAGTGACACGCGCTGATCGGCGCGTAGCAGCTCCAGCTCGTCGTCGGATCCTCTGCCTTCGGAGATCGACCAGATCGCCGCTTCGAGTTGTTGTGAGTCGAGTATCAAATGTTGGTCCTGCGCTGGCAGCGCGGTATGGCACGTTGTCGATCGTGCATGCCGGGTCCCCGCGGCATCGTCGCTTCAGGGTCGCCGACCCTGACGGCCCATCTTACCCCGCGCGGCGCCGATCTAAACGGCTGTTCCGTCCACCGATCAGAACGTGACCACCTCGAACGCAACCGCATGCAGCACACCGAACCGTGTTCCGGTGCTTTCGGCGCTCGAGCGAAGGGACTCGCCCGGATCAGCCGAGTCTCCCCCGAGGTTGGCGAGGTACAGCTCGTGGCAGCGCAGCGACTCGATACCGCGGTCGAGATAGCCGGTGACGTCGACGGCATGGGTGGACTGCGGCGACGAGTTGAACGCTGCGAATCGAACGCCGTCCCACGCCTGGCCAGCATCGGGGAAGATCCACGGGTTGGCGGCGTCACGGACTGCGTCGAGCAGTGCCCGACCGACTGCCCGATGATCAGCGTGATTCCAACTTGGCCCGCCCCAGCTGTCGCGATGGTTGATCGACAGGATCACTTCGGGCTGGTGCCGACGAATCGCCCCGGCAATGTCTCGGCGCAGTGCAAGGTCGGCTTCCACGAGCCCGTCGGCGTGGTCAAGAAACTCGACGACGGATACACCGACAGCCAGGGCGCTGCGTCGCTGCTCCTGCTCACGTGCAGGACCGACCTCGTCGGGTGGCATCGTCGAGATGCCCGCTTCACCGCGTGTCACGAGCAGATAGCGCACGTCCTTGCCATCATCCGTCCACCGCGCCACAGCGCTCGCTGCGCCGTACTCCAGATCGTCGGGATGGGCGACGACGCCGAGCGCCCTCGTCCAGTCTTCGGGCATGGGTTCCAGTCGATCGTCGGGCACCGTGACGTAGCCGGACGTTGGTCAGGCGGGGGGTCCGGGCACGTAGCCAGGCGGTGGCGGCGGTGGCGGAGTCGACGACCCTACGGCCATGGCTCCTTCGCCGAACTTCGGGTAGGTGTCGGTCATCAGCAGTCCGTACGACTGCACTTGCAGGGTGAAGCGCACCACCTTCAACACGAAGTCCCACATGCTGCGAGATTGCTTACCGGTGATGACAATGGAGAACCACGAGATCACCACGACCACGAACGCGGCGATGCCCATGATGGCGCCGATGATCGCGGCCGGAATGATCCAGATCAGTCGCAGGGCACTCGTCAATCGGTTGGCCGATTCCTCGAACGAGATCGCACTGCGAACGGGGACCGACCCCGGGTCCGTCCCGAAGGCCGGATACTGGTCGTACAACAACTCCGTGTAGCCCATGACTCGGGCGTAGTAGCCGAGCCAGCCTTGCTGCAGATTCCACATCCCCTCGTTGCGCTTACCGGTGAACAAGATGACGAACCATTGGATAACTGCCAGGATCTGGGCAAGATAGCCCCAGACCTGCGACACGATCAGGTGCGGTATTGCCAGGATGATGCGGAACGCAACCGTGAGCCGGTTGCGATCTTCCTCGTACCCCACGTCGTACGTCAATGACGACATTGCGCCTCTCCTTCAGGATTAAGTCCTGTGGACTTGCGCGCATCGTAGCTCCCGGTCACGAGGCCATCGGCGAC
>JAYTZE010000101.1:0-4271 GCA_043742385.1 Ilumatobacteraceae bacterium | reverse complement strand
TCGACAACTGGCATCGCCAACACGCCGACCAGCCGCACGACGCTGACGGCTACCGAGCCTTTTTGGAAGACATCGGCTATCTCGTGCCAGCGGGGTCGCCCTTCCACATCGACACGGACAATGTTGATCCTGAGATCACCACCATCGCCGGCCCACAGCTGGTGGTGCCCGTGACGAACGCGCGATACGCAATCAACGCCGCAAACGCGCGGTGGGGATCGCTGTACGACGCGTTGTACGGCACAGACGCACTTGGCGAGCCTCCGACGCCGGGCCCGTACGACGCAACACGCGGCGCTCGTGTCATCGCCTGGGTTCGAGCCTTCCTCGACGATGTCACGCCGCTCGCGCTGGCCGACGGTGTGCAGCGTTCGCACCGCGACACGGCGGGCTACAGGATTGACAATGGTTCGCTGATCGCGTCCTTCGCCGACGGTGTACACCTCTCCCTCGCCGATCCTGATGTGCTGGCGGGCTACACAGGCGACGCCAATGAGCCCACCTCGATCCTGTTGGAGCACCACGGTCTCGGCATCGAGATCGTGATCGATCACACTCATGCCATCGGCTCCATCGACGCAGCCGGCGTGGCAGATGTCGTGCTCGAGTCGGCAATCACGTCGATCATGGACTTCGAGGATTCGATCGCAGCGGTCGACGCCGCCGACAAGGCTCTCGCTTACCACAACTGGCTCGGCCTGATGAACGGCACTCTGACCGAGGAGGTCACCAAGAACGGCCGCACTTTCACGCGACGTCTCGCTGCCGACCGGTCGTTCACGGCACCGGATGGATCGAGGATCACACGCAATGGCCGAGCCCTCATGCTTGTGCGAAATGTAGGCCACCTGATGACGACGCCGGCGATACTCGATCGCGACCGGGCCCCCGTCTTCGAGGGCCTGGTCGACGCGATGATCACAGTGCTGTGTGCCATACCCGGCCTGGCCGCGAACAAGCCAGGCCTCAACTCACGGACCGGTTCGATCTATGTGGTCAAGCCAAAGATGCACGGCCCAGCAGAGGTTGCCTTCACGAACGATCTACTCACGCGAGTCGAGCGTGTGCTCGACCTGCCTGCAAACACGGTGAAGGTCGGAATCATGGACGAGGAACGCCGCACGACAGTGAACCTCGTCGAGTGCATTCGGGCCGCGAAGTCCCGAGTCGCGTTCATCAATACCGGGTTCCTCGATCGCACCGGCGACGAGATCCACACCTCGATGATCGCCGGCCCAGTGGTGCGTAAGAGCGAGATGAAGGAGCAACGCTGGATTCAGGCATACGAAGATTGGAACGTCGACGTCGGCATCGCCTGTGGGCTACCCGGGCGGGCACAGATCGGCAAGGGCATGTGGGCTGCACCCGACTTGATGGCCGACATGCTTGCCCAGAAGCAGAGCCATCCTCAAGCGGGCGCGAGCTGCGCATGGGTACCCTCGCCCAGCGCAGCCACGCTGCACGCCACGCACTACCACCGTGTCGACGTGCACGGTCGCCAGCAGCAGTTGACCGACGCCCTGGCGACGCGCGGTCCGCGTGCGACGATCGATGATCTGCTGTACATTCCGCTCGCCCTCATGCCGACCTGGACGCCGGCGGAGATCCAGGCTGAACTCGACAACAACGCCCAGGGGATCCTTGGCTACGTCGTGCGATGGGTGGACCAGGGCATCGGGTGCAGCAAGGTTCCCGACATCCGCGACATCGGCCTGATGGAAGACAGGGCTACCTGCAGGATCTCGTCGCAGCACATCGCCAACTGGTTGTTGCATGGCGTTGTGACTCACGACGAAGTGATGACGACCATGCGACGCATGGCCGCGATCGTCGATCAACAGAACGGCAAAGATCCTGCCTACGTGCCGATGGCGCCTGGCTACGACGGCCCGGCGTTCAGGGCCTCCTGCGACCTGGTGTTCTCCGGCGTCGAGCAGCCCAGTGGGTATACCGAGCCGATCCTTCACGCCCGCCGCCTCGAGCGCAAGACGGAGGAGGCCGGCGGTTTGGAGTGAATCTTCGCTGGGTAGACCTTCGTCCAACGAAATTCGTCCAACGAAAGGAGAGTCACATGAAGGGAACCCTGCTCTGGGTGATCGCCGCGATACTGGTTGTCGTGGGGATCGTGCAGCTCGTGCAAGGCCAGATCATCTTCGGGATCGTTCTGATCATCGCGGCATGTCTGGTCGGGCCGGGCGGATACTCCGTATTCAGCCGCAGTACCTGACTCGCGTCAGTCGCCCAAACGCAACTGCTCGCCAAGTCCACTGATCTCGACCAGGCGAACAATGCCAGCCGTTGGGCGGGCGACGACGAGGTCGCCGCCCGCCTCACGTGCTCGAACAGCAGCTTCCATCAGTACTCGGAGACCGCTGGAATCCATAAACGAGACACCGGCTACGTCGATAGTGACCAGCCCGGCGGGAAGTGTCGCTAGAGCCTCTGCCAGCAACGGGGCGGTGTGCGCGTCGATTTCGCCGCTTACATCCCACCCATCTGGTGTTGGAGATATCTCAAGATGAGCACCCATTTCGGACATGTCCGGAACGGTAGCCGTTGTACCGCTCGACATCCCACCCCGGCCGAAATGATCACCCGTTCGGGTGACACGCCTCAGGTGTCGTCGAGCAGCTCGACGTCGTCGGGCTCGCCGTCGGCGATGAGCCACTCCCGCATCAGTTCGAACGATGAGCGCAGAAGTCGCGACACCTGCATCTGTGACACACCAACTGCATCGGCGATGTCGGACTGCGATTGCTCCTCGAAGAAACGAAGTCGCACGATCTCTCGTTCACGCTCGGGTAGCCGCGCCAACAGCCGATCCACAATGTCGGCATCAACCGCCTGCTCGAATCCAGGCTCCTCGGTGGCGAGTGCGCCGATTCGGTCGAGCGGCGCCTCGACTTCGCCGCCGTTGCCGGTCGAGTGGATCGTACCGACGTGATACGCCGCCGATGCGGAAAGTCCTCGCAACACATCGTCGCGCTCGATTCCCAGGTGAGTAGCTATGTCGGCAACGGAAGGCGACTTTCCCGTGCTCTGCGTGAGTTGATCCGTCGCCTGGCGCACGATCAAATGCAGATCCTTGGCCGAGCGCGGGACCCGCACGGTCCAACTGTGATCGCGGAAATGCCGCTTCAGTTCACCTTCGATAGTGCTTCCTGCAAAGGCAGCAAACGGCACGCCGTACGCTGGGTCGAAGCGGTCGACAGCCTTCACAAGCCCAAGCATCGCCACCTGTCGAAGATCGTCCTCAGTACCTGCGGACCGGCTGTACCGCTGGGCGATGTGAGCGGCGAGTCCCATGTGCCGTTCGACGAGCCGATTGCGCACCGACCGGTCGCGGCCCGCGGCAAATTCGAAAAACAACTCGAGATCATCGAGGTCGGTATTACTGGGAGCGTCCGTGCCCTCACATTACCCGGCAGTGATTTGTGAACGCTGACTGGCCGGTGACGACATCACAGTTCGGCTGCCGGGCGGAGCGTCGCCGTGACCACGACCGTGCCGGCCGTGGGCTGATCGATATCGACCTGAGACGACAGACTGCCGACGATCAGGAGTCCTCGGCCCCGCGGCGCGAGTGCCGTCGCCGGGCCCCATCCTTCACGGGGAGGAGGCCTACCGGTGTCGGAGCGGCTGGTGACCTGCATGACCAACGACTTGCCCTCGTCAATCGCCAAACGGACGACGAATGGGTTTCCGGGCGACGCCTCCACCGCGTTCGTGGCGAGCTCGCTGAGCACCAGTTGTGCACGATCTTGCAGATCCTGATCGATCCCGCGAGCCTCGAGACAGTCCACCAGCTCGCTGCGGGCGGCGCGCAGGGCGCTAGTGACTCCCTGGTACTCGCGCTGGAGTACGACATGCCCGTCGTGCCGCCGACCGATCATGACAAACCGACTCGCTTGGCTGACCTCGGCGGCAGCATGCTCATGGTGCAGGCGATCCTACTCGCCCGATGAGACGCGCTGCGGGAGGTGTGACGTGGTGGCCGGCCGCATGGAGTGCTGCCTGGGCACGATTCTTGACACCGAGCTTGGCATAGAGCCGCCGCACATACGTCTTCACGGTGTCGACCGACAGAAACAGCTCGCTACCGATTTCGGCGTTGCTCATCCCGAGTGCAATGAGAGCGAGCACTTCCTGTTCGCGGGTCGAGAGTTTCTCGTGATCGCGCGAGTGACGGCCCCGATGCATGTTGTCGAGGCCGATGCGTTCGCCGTTGGCGACCCGCTCGATCACGTCGACGAGCGTCGCACCCGCTTGCG
>JAYTZE010000100.1:0-8391 GCA_043742385.1 Ilumatobacteraceae bacterium | reverse complement strand
CAGACCAACACCTCGAGACCTCATGCCAGTTCGCCGTGACGATGGGATGCCATGCTGCCGAGGGCGCGTGCGGCGACGATCACGGCCACGCCATTGATGACGATGCCGGCGAGCATGAAGGGAACGCGGTAGTCGGTCAGGAATCCGGCTGCGCTTGCTGCACCGACAAGAGGGAACAGTTCGGCGAGATGGTGGGCGCAACAGGCGATCATGCCCGCCGTCGACGCGCCGGCGCCGACTCCTCCCGTGGCTGCGGCGCTTCGGCCGAGGCGGTGTCGGCGACGCAGCTCCGACGCGAGCGTGATCTGCGTGCCAAAGCCGGCCACAATGGCCACCAAGTAGTACCAGTCCTGTCGAGCCTGGTCGGCAAGGTGGGTCCAGGATCCGGAAGCGGCCCGGACGACTACCAGGTAGAACAGCGCCATTGCGGCCGCTGCGATCGCGCCGTGGCGGATGCTTCGAGCGCTGATTCGATGCTCTGATGGCACCGGACCCTGCGGTGTCGTGGTCAGGGCCTTCCCAACCCCGCGCACCGCGACAGGCGACGCGATCGAGCCGTCGGCACCCAGAGCGATCTGCTCAGGACGACGGTGAACGGTGGTGGTCATGGTCATCGCTCGAAGAGGACTGGTTGTGGGGTGCATTTGGGCTGCTCCCATGATTCATGCCGCGCATCATCAGCGCCATCATCGCAGTGCAAAGCAGTGCGGTAACCAGGAAGCCGGCGCTGGCGGTGCCGGTGGCGACCAGCGCGACAGCGATCACGAGCATCGGAATACAACAGATCATCATCATCCAGCCGTGGCCGCCGTGGCCGCCGTGGCCACCTGTCGTCGACGGGCGTGGTTGTTTGATCGTGGCCGATACGGCATTGACTGGGGCACGTTGCCAAGCTTCTGGTAAAGGGGGCAGGCTTGGAGTGTTTCGGTTCATGATGCGCACTTTCCCTGCCCGGCGTGGGCGTGCTCGGTGTGGTTTTCTGGCTTCTGCTGCTGGTGATGGCCGTGTGCGCCGCAGCCGCCACGGCGGTGCATTGCGAACATCGCCAAGAGCAAGACGATCCACAGCCAGTTGTTTGCGAGGAACTCGGTCATCGCGACTCCTTTGTTCTGGGTTGATTGTCCGCCTGTGGCACCGTCGCCCGCATCCGGCGTCGCTACCGAATCGAACTGTGGTGATCTACTGAGCTGCAACGAGGGGCTGAGGCGCTGGGTGACGGGCATGGTCCGTGGATGCAGCCGAGCGCCCGACGCATCGCGGCGCTGAGCCCGTCGGCGATGTCGTCTCGTGCCACCCAGCCTCCGGCACCGTCGCGGAACGCTGCGGTCATGTAGTCGGCGTTTGGTTCCGGACCGACGACCACGATCCGCTCTCTCGGGTAGCCGTCAGGCTGCCCGCCACAACAGTGAGGGAAGGCGGCGCCGTCGACGATCACCAGATTTGGCTCCAATTCGTGCATCGCTGGCGCGAGTGCTCGGTCGAGGAGGTAGGCCTGCCAGCACCCGTGCTCCCGTTCGAGCAACTCGAGGATCAGTCGCCGCATCGCCGGGTGAGTGATCGCGATCAGCACTCGCGGGGAGTTGTCGCAGACCGGGCAGGGTTCGGCGTCCATCACCGTTCATCGCCGGCTTCGCGTGTGGCGAGTGCCGACGTCGCGATCGCCCTGACTGGTCCGGCACCTCGCGGCTCGTTCACGCTCTCATCTTGCTACGCGGTCGCTTCGCCGGCATCCGAGCGAACTACGGAGCCGCGTTGCGGTTCATTACGTCGGGGGGACGCTCGTCGTCGAGCAGCCCGGCGTCGCGGGCGTAGCGGACGTGTTCGGCGCGGGTGCGAATGTCTAGCTTCTGATGGATGTGGGCCCGATGAGTCTCGACGGTCCGCACCGAGACGTAGAGCTGCTCGGCGATCTCACCGTTGGTCAAACCCAAGGCGATGCAGCGCAACACTTCGACTTCCCGCTCGGACAAATCACCGCCGGGACCGTGTAACCGTGCCGGCGGAGCATCGGGTGCGAGGAGCGCTGCACCCAACGTCGGGTGGACGTACTGTCGCCCGGCAGCCACCTGACGGACCGCCTGAACCAGCTCAACGTCGGCCGCTTCCTTCACCATGTAACCGTCCGCGCCGGCGTCGAATGCCCGACGCAGATACGCGACGTCGTCGTGAACCGTGAGCACCAACACCCGGGTGCTCGGACTCACCCGGCGAACCTCAGCGGTGGCGGTGATGCCGCTGCCATCGGGAAGGCCGAGGTCCATGACGAACACGTCGGGTCGCTGCGCACTCGCAAGCACCACAGCGTCATGGACTGTGCCCACCTCGCCGATCACTTCGAGATCGTCCTCGGCATCGAGGATCCGCTTGAGGCCACCGCGCACGATGCCGTGGTCGTCGCACAACGCCACCCGGATCACCGTGTGGTCAGGCAATGGGCACCTCCAGCACGACGGTCGTCCCCGAACCTGGCGCGGAAACGACACGCATCGTCCCTCCGATCAGCTCGGCGCGTTCCTTCATCCCCGCCAGGCCGAGATGTCCGTCGGCGCGCTCACCCGGATCGAACCCGATGCCGTCGTCCTCGATCAGTGCACGTAGGCGTCCCGAGAATGCCGTGACGGCCACGCTTGCAGTCGACGCCTGCGCGTGGCGAACCACGTTCGTCAACGCCTCCTGCACAACGCGGTAGACGACCGTGGCGACGTCGGTTGCCAGCTCTCCCTGCTCCGGCACCGAATCGACCACGACATCCACGACCAACCCGGACCGTTCGGCGACATCTGTAACCAGGCGAGCGAGCGCCGGCGCCAAACCCAGATCATCGAGCACGGTCGGACGCAGCTCGAAGGCCAAGCGACGCGTCCGCCGCAAGGCATCAGCGACCAGTTGCCGTAGCTCATCGACCTGCCGCGGTCGGTCGGCGCCGTCTGCTGTGTCGAGTTCGTCGGAACCCTCGATCAAGCGCAAGCCGAGCAACACCGACGTGAGCGCCTGACCGATGTCGTCATGCAGATCGCGTGAGACCCGAGCCCGCTCCGACTCCTGCGCAGCGATCACTGCTGCCAGCAGCTCTCTCCGAGCGCGCTCGCACTCCTCCGCCACCACCTGCCGCGCCACCGCGTCGGCGCGCGCCCGCTCCGAATTGACCAACTCCGCGCTCTCAATCGCGCTTGCGGCAAATGCCGCCAGCGCCATGACCAAGGCCTCATCCTCGGCGCTGAACGAACTACCGCCCTGCTTCTCGGTGAGATAGAGATTCCCGTAGCGGCGACCTCCACGACCGATCGGGGCCCCCAGGAACGAACGCATCCGTGGATGATGAGCGGGGAAGCCGCACGAACGAGGATCCGCAGCGAGATCATCCAATCGGATCGGAGTGTCGGTCACGATCGCCTGACGCAGCATTCCCTTCCCTCGGGGCAGCTTGCCGATTCGATCCACCATCTCGGTGTCGACGCCGTGATGCACGAACGAGGTGATCGCTCCGTCGCCGCTGTACACCCCAAGCGCTGCGTACTTCGCGCCAGCCACCTCCGCCGCGCCCTCCACGATCCGCTGCAGTACAACGTGGAGGTCGTGTTCGCCGACCATGTCGACAGCGCGGTCAAGCAACACCCGGACACGGGCCGACCACAGCTCTGAACCCGACCCGTTTCCCTTCGCCGCGAACTTCGACATAGTGTAGTAGCAGCGTATCAGCGCGTCGCTGGGACGTTCAGCGTTGGTCTTCGAGGACGCTGAGACGAATGCGGGGCCATTCACGTGCGTCAGGATGGCGTCGCCCTGTCGTCATCCAGAGGATTGACGCGGCAGGGTAATGGTGAACTCGGCACCGCCCTCAGCTCGATTGGCGGCGGCAAGCGTGCCGTGGTGAGCGGCAACCAGTTCGGCGACCACGGCGAGGCCGATACCACTGCCTGGCGCCTTCGTGCCAGCTTGGCCCCGCCAGAATCGCTCGAACAGATGAGGTAATTCGTCGTCGCCCAGACCCGGACCGGTATCCGCGATCTTGAGAACGACGCGATCAGCTGCCGACCCCGTGCTGATGGTGACTCGGCCGCCCGGTGGCGTGAACTTCACGGAATTGGTGATGAGGTTGATGACGATCTGCTGCAGCCGATCCGGATCTCCGTTGGTCGGCGCCGCATCGACGACGACGTCGATGGTGATGTCGCGCTCCTCGGCGAGCGGACCAAGGAGGTCGACGGTGGTCCGGACGATGTCGGCGAGGTCGACGGGCACTGCATGGAGTCGTAGCCCGGCTGCTTCCGCCGCGGCGAGGGTTTCGAGGTCGGCCACGAGTCGACGGAGCCGCACGACTTCGTCGTGAAGCGAGGCGATGGCCGCAGGTGTAGGTTCGTCGATGCCATCGAGCAGTGCCTCGGTGTTGCCCTGCAGGATGGTGAGCGGAGTGCGCAGTTCATGGGCGACATCGGCGAGGAGGTTGCGGCGGAGCTGGTCCTCGCGGTCGAGGTTGTCGGCCATCTCGTTGAACGCATCCGCGAGGCTGTGCAGCTCGCCCGGCGCGTCGGATAGGTCGACTCGGGTGTCGCGACGACCGCCAGCAAGATCCCCTGCTGCGCTGGTGAGAGCCGTGACGGGTCGTGTGACGCGAACGGAGACATAGACCGCAACAACCAACGCCACGGCACCGGCAACGAGGATCCCGGTGAGCGCTGCCCGGGCGAGCGCGTCGCGGACATGGCGTTCGGCACCCATGGTCTCGGTGGGGAAGCGGAGCATCACAGCGCCGACCGCGCGACCATCGACGACGACGGCCTCCGACACCGGTTCACCGCGCGGTGCGTCGACGGCGGCGAGGCCGTGCATACGCGCCATCATCGTGGCCAGTTCGTCGGTGGGTGCAGCGATCACGACACCGTCTGCGTCTAGTACAACCAGCGTGGCCTGCGCGCCGGCAGCCACAGAGGCCACCGAGAAGAGGTCGGCGCCCGCCCAGCCTCCGGCTCGGACATAGGACTCCGCAGCTGCGGCAGCGGTCGCCGAAAGGTCGTCTCGGCGACGTTGGTCGGACAACACCGAGACCTCCGAGCGCGACGCCATCACGATGAGCGCAGCAAAGGCTGCAACGGCTGCCATCGCGACCGCCAGGAATGCGAGGGTGAGTCGCACGCCGAGCGGGCTGAGCAGCCGCCTACCGGTCACGTTGCACACCCAGCCTGTAGCCGACACCGAGGACCGTCTCGACGATGACAGGTTCGTGGGGATCGAGTTCGATCTTGCGTCGGAGGTTCTTCACATGCGAGTCGACGGTTCGCTCGTACCCGTCGAACTCGTAGCCTCTGAGCCGGTTGATCAACTCGGCGCGTGAGAACACACGGCCAGGCACGCCCGCCAGCGCGACGAGCAGCGCCCACTCCGTTGGCGTCAACTCCACGGGCAGTCCGCGAAGCATCAGCTCGTGGCGTACCTCGTCGATGACGAGCATTCCGTCGCCGAACGTCGCTGGTGCGTCGGACGTGGTGGTGGTGCGGCTCCGCCGGAGCACCGCCTGTACTCGCAGGACCAACTCTCGCGGCGAGAACGGTTTGGTGAGGTAGTCATCTGCTCCGAGTTCGAGCCCTCGTATCCGATCTGCTTCAGTCGACTTCGCGGTGAGCATCAGAATCGGGATGGCGGATCTGGAGCGAACTTCAGCGGCGACGGTCTCCCCGCTCACATCGGGCAGGTTGAGATCCAACACGATCAGGTCGACCTGCTGCGTCTCCAGCATCGTCAAGGCTTCGGCTCCTGAGCTGGTCGTCAGCACCGAAAGGCCCTCGCGTTCGAGGTAGCGCCGCACCAACTCCCTGATCTTCAGCTCGTCCTCGACCACGAGCACCGTCGAAGCCATCATCTCACCCCTCTCAACAGCAACCATCTTGCCGCCACCTACGGCACGGCGCGCCCATGTCGATGAAAACCGCTCGGCCTGCACCAGCTCTCCACGCGACCTCCACACGCCAGGGTCATCATGACGCTCGACAAGGAGGCGACTCACCATGAGACGCACAATGATCATCGGCGCGATCGGCGCCACCACACTGACGATCGGCCTGTGGGTCGGCGCAACGCTGGCCGCCAACGACCCGATTCCCCCCACCCCGACCCCCTCGATCACGATGCCCGAGGACATGACGTCGATGATGGACGGGAACGGCATGACCATGATGATGGGTGAAAACGGCATGATGGACGGAACCGGCATGGAGGCAATGCACACAGCAATGCACCAGGCGTTAGAGGGCAAGGTGCCTGCTGATGTGCTTGCCGCGTGCGACGAGGTCCACACGTCGATGAGTGGCGCTTCAGCGCCGTCATCGACAGACCCGGCGACGAATCACGCTGCCCACCATCCGGGAGGCCAGCCATGAAACACGGCAACCACATGCTCCTCTGCGGGATCGCGGTACTCGCCGCAGTCATACTGCTCACCACCGGCGGGGGCAGCCAGTTGGCAGCCGGAATCGGCTTCGCCTTGCTCCTCTGCCCGCTCGTGATGGGAACCGTGATGTGGCTTCTCATGCGACAGCCTGCCCGCCCGATCTCCCCTATCGAACACAACGAGATCCACGAAGCCGACGTTCGTTCAGGGGTGCGTGGACGGCCATGAGCGACATGGAATCCGATCGCACCGACGACCGCCCGTCCATCATCCGGATCGCCCTCGCCGAACTCACCCTCGTATTGCTCATCTTCGTCGGTGTCGCTGCCCTGATCCGGGGCGCAAGCGCGCCGGATCCGGCTGACGCCGCAAGCGCCGCAGCGCCGCCGACTGTCGAGCTCACTGCACTTCCCGAGGCGACCGCTGACGTCTACCGATACGCAGCTGATCACGCCGGCCACTTCACCGAGATTCCCTGCTACTGCGGTTGCGACCTCGGCCTCGGCCACCGCAATCTCGAGGACTGCTTTGTGAACTCAGCAGGCGACTGGGATGCGCACGCTTCCGGCTGCGCCATCTGCACAGCGGAAGCAGTCGCAGCACGCGAGCAACTCGACGCCGGCGTCGCCATCAGCGACGTGCGTCAATCGATCGTCGACCGCTTCGGGCCACCGCCCGAAGCCTGACCCTGGAGGCCACCATGAGCAACACCCAA
Source organism: Ilumatobacteraceae bacterium (assembly GCA_043742385.1). GTDB lineage: Bacteria > Actinomycetota > Acidimicrobiia > Acidimicrobiales > Ilumatobacteraceae > JAENVT01. The sequence goes on along the minus strand of JAYTZE010000100.1, from coordinate 1,291 downwards.
CATCGAGCCGAGGAATGCCGCCACGCCCGTCATCGGACGTTGCTTCTCACAGCAGCGGCGGCGATCGCCGTCGTCGGCGCATCTGTAGGCGCAATTGCAGTCGCTACATCCCGCGGCTCGTCGGCGTCGGGCACGAACTATCGGCGAACCGGTGAGATCAACACCATGGGCATGCCCGTTCTCGAGACCCCGGGCACACCGAGCGGCACCGCCACGGCGGGGCGCGCCACGGCCACACCCTCGTCGTGGGCACTCGGCAAAGTCCCTCTCGACGTCGCCGTCCGCCCCACCTGGCTGCTGCACAACTCAGGCACTGACGCGATCACCATCGGCGAGCCACACGTTCAGATCAATCAGGGCTGCTGCCCAGGCGCGTTCTCCCTGGACGGTCAGAGCACCCTCGAACCGGGGGTCGACACCAACCTCAGCTTCGAACTCTCCATGCACCCCGGCATGGACGGCCCGCACGACATGACCATTCATGTACCTGTACAGCATGCCGATGGCACCACCGAGACCCTCAACCTGACCGTCACCGGTGACTTTCGCAATTGAACAGTGACGAGATCGGGCCGGTCGAGGTCGTCTGGCGCGGCAGCTCAGCGATCGGGGTAGCGTTGCACGGCAATGGGCAGACGGTGCCGGCGGGGGCTGTGGGCGGCTGTGATCGCGGTAGTCGTAGGCGGCTGCGCGTCGACGGATCCGGGGGTAGTAGCTCGCCAAGCGACGCCCATCGCCAGCCCAGACGACGAGACCGTGCGCGACGATCCCGACGTGCGGATCCTCACGTTGTCGAACGGGCTGCGCGTCTATCTGAGGTCCAACAATCGGCCGGGTGGCAGCACGGAAATGCGATTGGCCATCAACGCAGGCTCAGGTCAAGAGGACCCCGACCAGTCGGCAGTCGCCCACTTCCTCGAGCACATGCTGTTCAACGGCACGGCCCAGTTTCCCGAGAACGAGCTGATCGACACGCTTCGGGACTTCGGCATGTCGTTCGGTGCCGATGTCAACGCCTATACCTCGTACGACGAGACGGTGTATGAACTCACCGTGCCGACGAGCGAGTCGTCGAACGTGGGAACGGGTCTCGACGTGCTGCGCGAATGGCTATCGGCGGCCACGCTCGACCCCGCCGAGGTCGAGCTCGAGAAGGGTGTCGTGCTCGACGAGTGGCGGGTGCGCGATCAGTCGCTCGAGGGTCGAGTCGGCAGGGCCGTCGAGGAGATGTTCCTGACCGGCTCTGGCTACGAGGGTCGCCAACCCATCGGTTCCGACGTGGCGATCAATG
>JAYTZE010000099.1:0-2089 GCA_043742385.1 Ilumatobacteraceae bacterium | reverse complement strand
GGAAAGCGTCACGAGCGCTCCGCCGCTCGGGGCAGCGGCGCTCAGGCTCACCGTGCCGGTCGAGGCGGTCCCGCCCACCACGCTGGCCGGATTGAGCGTCAACGATGAAGGGGTGATGGCACCAGCGGCGGGCGGATCGACCCAGAGCACGGGATGCTCGCCATTGCCTTCGCTCCATACAGTGAGCTGGACCGGCGTCGAGACCGACACGCCAAAGGTGGTGACGGTGAAGCTCGCGCTGCTCTGCCCTGCGGGGATGGTCACGCTCGCCGGAACCGAGGCAACCAGAGGTTTGCTGCTGCTGAGCGTGTACACCTGACCGCCGGCGGGCGCGACGTTCTGGATATGCACTTTGCCCTGCACGGCGCTGCCTCCCACGACGCCGTTCGGTGTGAGTGCGGTGGCCGCGAAGTTGGTCCAGATGGGCGCGCCGACGGTGAACTTACGCACCTCCGACCACGGGCTGAAATTGTTGACTCCGTCCAGCGTCCGCACGCGCCAATAGAAAGCTCCCTCCTGGCCCGTGGAACCCAGCGACTGCGAAGATGTGTAGCTTCCCGCCGCCAACTGGAAGAAGCTGAAGCCGGAAAGGAACTCTGCATTCATGCTGACTTCGACCTCGTAGAGCTGCACGCCAGAGGCGTCGGCCACGTCGGTCCAATCGAGCGTCAAAGGGCCATTCAGCAGGATGGTGGCGCCGTTCGGTGGCCCGACCAGTGCGGGCGCGGCGGCCGCTGTGTCGGCGCTCGGGGTCGGATCCAGGGACAGTTTGGTCACGAAGCCGTCGAAGGTATGGAAGAGGTCGCTCGTTCCGTCGCTGCCGAACACGCGGTCGAGCGCACCCGCCGTGGTGGGATGGTCGGGCAGAAGCGTCGAGCCCGCAACAATGACTCCGTGCGGGCCGCTCGACACGGCCTTCATTCTCAGCACCAAAACCCCGGAGGGCCGATGCAGCAGGGTGGAGTAAAGAAGGTTCTTCCCGTCACCGCTGAAACGCGCGATGAAACTTCCCTTCGCCGGTAGCCGCTTGTAAGACCGGTCTGTGGTGGGAAAGCTGCCTGCGATATCCGAACCCACGACGATCACATCTCCCGACGGGTCCACGACGACGGCGTCCGCGAATTGCCCGGTCGTCGTTCCGCCGATGAGCGAGGACCAGATCAGCGAACCCCCGCCCGCGGCGGGAAACCTGAATCGCGTCAGGAACCCTGAATAGTAGGGAACTCCGTCGGCCAGGAACAGTGCCGCTCGCTTCCAGGCGCCTGGCGTTGTCGGGAAGTCCCAGGACCGGGTGTAGCCGGCGAGCGTCACCAGTTCGGGGTTGTTCGGATCCAGGGTCACGCTTGTGGCTTCGTCGATAAAGAAGCCACCAAAGAGGGTGGCGTACTTCAGGTCGGCGGCGCCCGCCCCGTCGAGCCTTAGCCGCGCGACGAACGCGTCCGAGGCACCGAGGTGGGTTCGCGCCACGGCGTCCGCGGTGGTCGGGAACGGAATGCCGTGGTCGGTCCGGTTGCCCAGGTTGTCGAAGGTCTCGAGCGGGGCCGCGATGCCGACCAGGGTCAACACTCCCTGCGCATCGATCGCCATGTCTTTCACGATGTCGTCGGACTGCCCGCCGAGGTAGGTTGAATAGGTGAGCTGGGTTCCGTTCGGGCTGAGGCGGGCAACAAAGACATCGGCCCGCGACTCGATCGTTCCTCCGCTCACCGGGACCGTCAGGGCGGAATGGGTTCTGTCGTACGCTCCCGCGGTGGTGGGAAAATTCTCGGACGTGGTGTAGCCGGAGACGATTACGGAATCGCTGGCATCCACGACCACGACCCGGGCGCTCTCGTCGCCTCCCCTGGCGGAACCCGGCCGCGTAGTGTCGAAAATCGGAGCGGCGCCGAGGAACGTCGAAAACACCATCTGGCTGCCCGAGGCAGCGAAGCGGGTGACGAAGCCGTCCCATCCTCGGTTGATCGACGCCGACGGCTCGTTGAAAGTGGGCTGGTACGCGCCAAGGGTCGTCGGGAAGTTGGCGGCGTTGGTCTCCCCGACGACAATCGGTGCGCTCGAAGCGTCGAGCGTCAGGCCGAAAGCGTAGGAC
>JAYTZE010000098.1:0-8402 GCA_043742385.1 Ilumatobacteraceae bacterium | reverse complement strand
TTTGAGGTCGAGCGCGGCCAGGTCTACTTCGTCAAGGCGGGACTTCCACACTCGATCGGCCCGGGCGTCACGTTGACAGAACTCCAAGAGCCGACGTCGTTCTCGGTGCTCGCCGAATTCGAGAACTTCGGGGTCACCGAAGATCAAGCAACTCTTGGTCTGGGCTGGGAGGTCGCGCTCTCCTGCTTCGATCTCGGTGGATATCGGGGTGACCGGATCTCCGAGCTTGTTCCAGCTCGGGTGGAATCGGCGCGTCAAAGTGGCGGAACGGTATTCGACCTCTTCCCACCTGCGGCGCGCGCGTTCTTCTCCGCTCGCCTCGTGAGATGTTCGGACCGTGTCGAACTCGACCAGACGAGCTTCGCAGTTCTCGTCGTCACACAGGGTTCCGGTCAACTCGGTTGGGATGGAGGTTCGGAACCCGTGCAACGAGGGGAGACGTGGGTTGTACCTTTCGGTGCTGGACCGTTGAGTTTCACAGGCACGGTCGAAGCCCTCGTGTGCCTGCCTCCGGAGGCATGAAGACCGCCGCCTTGGAGGAAGGCGACAGCTGGTTGAGCCTCCTCAAAGCGTCGGCGCTCGCCGCCGCGCCGGCGGACCTGATCAAATGCCTCGTCAACCAGAGATTGACCGAGTGGATCATACATTATAGAATCCGCACGGTTCGGCTGGCGTGTGCTGCTGTCCAAGGAGCAGGATGTCGGTGACCACGGGCCAAGTTACTTCGGAGCGATACACGAAGAGCATTGAGGCGCACGCTCGACGATCACGGGTGATCGCTGGTGGCGTGAACTCCAACGTCCGCCTGGCGAGTCGTCCGGTGCCACTCACGTTCACCCGCGCGGCCGGCGCCTTCGTGTGGGACGTCGACGGAAACGACTACATCGACTACGCGGGCGGCATGGGACCGTTGATCCTCGGGCACAATCACCCGCGTGTCCTCGCAGCGGTCCGGCAGGCGCTGGAGATCGGCCAGTGTTTCGCCGGTCAGAACGAGTTCGAGGCCGAGTTCGGCGAACGCCTCGTCGATGCCGTGCCATGGATCGAGAGCATCCGCATCGGACTCGCCGGGTCCGATGTCGACTTGCTAGCAGTGCGGATCGCGCGCGCAGTCACGGGTCGCGCGCGTGTGCTCCGATTCGTCGGCCACTACCACGGATGGCTCGATCCGCTTCTGGTGGGCTCCGGACCGATCCCCGAACCCTTCGGCCACCCGCCCGTCGATGCGGGGCAGTCACTCGCCGCATCGGACGACGTCATCATCTGCGAGTGGAACGACCTCGCGCTCGTCGAAGACGTCCTGAGGACCGAACAGATCGCCTGCGTGATCATGGAGCCGATCATGTGTAACACAGGCCTGATCCCGCCCGCACCCGGCTACCTCGAGGGAGTTCGGGATCTCTGTCACCGGCACGGCGCACTCCTCGTCATCGACGAGGTGATCACGGGCTTCAGGCTCGGCTTGACGGGTGGCCAAGGGTTCTTGGGAATCCACGGCGACATCACGCTGTACGCGAAGGCCGTGGCTTCTGGCTACCCGATGGCCGTGTTGGGAACCACGCAAGACCTGCTCGCCGCCGTAGGCCGGGGTGAGGTGAACCACTCCGGCACCTATAACTCGGGCACCCTCTCCGTTGCAGCGGGCGTCGAGACGCTGCGGATCCTCACCGAGACGAATCCGTACGCCGAGTTGCAGCAGCGCACCAAACGCCTCGTGGACGAGCTCCGATCGATGGGCGCCGACAAGGGTCTCGCCATCGACTGGGTCGGGGGCTCACTCTTCCAGTTCCGCTTCGGCACGTCGGACACGATTCGTTCGCGGGCAGAGTTCGCACAGCATTCCGACCACGCCCTGCTCCTGCGCTTCATGGACGCCTTACAGGATCTCGGTGTGCGGCCGACGAGCCGTGGGCTGTGTTTCGTCTCGACCGCCCACGACGACGCCGTCATCGACCTGACGCTCGAGCGCACCGACGCGGCCCTGGCGATGATCTGACCAGGGCATCAGTCTCTGCCGCGTCGCGCTGCTGAAAGCCCCAACATGTCAATGGCTTTCGCGGGTCACCTCGGAACCCGACGAACCAACCAGGAAATCGAGGTCGCATCCTTGGTCGGCTTGCAACACGTGGTCGACGTAGAGGCGGGACCATCCGCGGGTGGCGATCGGTGGATCCGGTCGCCAGGCACGGCGGCGCTGCTCGACTTCGTCATCCGTAACGTGCAGCGTCAGCGTCCGCCCAGGCACGTCGAGGGTGATGACATCCCCGGTTCGTACGTGTGCCAACGGCCCGCCCACGGCCGACTCGGGAGCCACGTGAAGCACGGTCGTGCCGAAGGCGGTCCCACTCATACGCGCATCGCTGATGCGAACCATGTCTCGCACCCCGGCCTGTAGGAGTTTCGTTGGGAGCGGCATGTTCCCCACCTCGGGCATACCGGGGTAACCGCGCGGACCGCAGCCGCGCAGGACGAGCACGGTGTCGGGTGTCACCTCGAGCGTTGGATCGTCGATCCGCGCCTTGAAGTCCTCGATCGAGTGGAACACGAGCGCCGGCCCGGTGTGGACCAGCAGCTCCGAGGAAGCCGCCGACGGCTTCACCACGGCCCCTTGTGGGCACAGGTTGCCTCGGAGCACTGCGATGCCCGCTTCGGCGACCAGTGGATCGTGTAGCGGGCGGATCATGCTCTCGTCGCTGCTCTTGCAGCCATGCCACGAGGCGCGCAATGGGCCACCCGACACGGTCAGGACCTCGCCGTTCAACACCGACTCGAGTTCCGACATGACGGCTGGAATTCCTCCGGCCTCGAAGAAGTCTTCCATCAGGCGCGAACCAGCAGGCATGATGTCGACGAGCAACGGCAAGCGTGAACCGATGCGGTCGAAGTCGTCGAGCGTGAGCGGCACTCCGACCCGGCCCGCGATCGCGAGCAGGTGAATGACGGCGTTGGTTGATCCACCAACGGCCGACAACACGCGTATGGCGTTCTCGAACGCCGGCATGGTCAGGACCTTGCTCGGCCGAAGGTCTTCGCGAACCAAGTCGACCACGCGACGTCCGGTGAGGTGAGCGAGCCGCCGCCGGCGAGTGTCGGGAGCGGGTATGGCAGCACTCTGTGGCAGCGTCATTCCGAGGGCCTCCGCCATCGATGCCATCGTCGACGCCGTTCCCATCGGGTTGCAGTGGCCCGCGCTGCGCGTCATGGATGACTCGGTCGCCACGAAGTCCTCGGCGCTCATGCGGCCGGCGCGCACCTCCTCGCTCATTCGCCACATGTCGGTCGCCGAGCCGAGGGGTCGGCCGTCATGACGTCCGGTCAACATAGGCCCACCGGTCAGCATGATCGCCGGCAGATCCACCGAAGCGGCACCCATGAGCATCGCCGGGGTCGTCTTGTCACATCCCGAGAGCAACACGACGCCGTCCAGCGGATTACAGCGCAGCGACTCCTCGACGTCCATCGCCATCAGGTTGCGCAACAACATGGCGGTGGGCTGGATCTGGGTCTCGCCGAGCGACGTCACCGGAAACTCGAGCGGAACCCCGCCCGCTTCCCAGATGCCACGCTTGACGTGCTCCGCCAAGTCGTCGAGGTGTTGGTTGCACGGGCTGAGATCTGATGCCGAATTGCAGATTCCGATCATGGGCTTGCCGGAGAAGACGTCGTCGGGCAGGCCCCGTTTCATCCAACTGCGGTGGATGTAGTTGTCCCTCGACGAGCCGTCGTACCAACGTGCGGTTCGCAACCTGACCGGCGTACCCTCGGGCTCGTTCACGATCGCCAGTCTTCCATCGGGTCGAGTGGAAACATCGGATGCGGGATGCGCGACCACGGCAGGGATTGCACGTCCGACTGTGTCGGCCCAGGGGTCGCCACTCGGACGAACGTCGTCGTGATGTCCCTCATGTACTGGAAGTTCGATGCCGTTTTCATCACGATCATCTTGTACTCGGACGGTTCGACACCCATGTGGCGGTACACGCCCGGGTGGATCCCACCGACGCCGGAGTGCTCCGTGACGAGCACCGTGACGTTGTCGACGTTCAGGATCACCGTCGTCCCCATGTCTACCGACCCTTGTGGGAGCCCATCCAGCACAACCTTGCCGTCGCGTGCGGTGCACACCGTGCCCGTGACCCGCAACGGCGAGTAGAACGAGTTCGCCCAACCACCGAGATCGAGCGTGACGGAATCGCCGGTGCGACATCCGGCCAGCCGGCGAGCCGCGACGGGATCGGCGATGGGCACGAGGGCCCGGTGTTGCGGCTGGCTGCACAGGAGCGCACCGAGGATCACGGTGCTGTCTCCGGTCGAACCACCGAGCACCGAGTCGCCGGTGTCGCTCAACAGCACGACGCCGTGACGCGGATCGTCGGCATATCGGATGGCAGCGTCCGCGGCGAGATTCTCCTGCTCCATGAAGCGGTTCCTCATGCTCCATGCATGATCGGCGAGTTCGTCGGCGAGCACTTCGGCGGCCCCTTGGTCGTCATCGGTCACCACCACCACCGACCATCCGGCTTCCTCGACGTCGAGCCACGGCTGCATCGGAAACAGTGACACGGTGAGGGCACAACCGTTCGCCTCGATGCCGCGAGCACGGTCGAACCACTCCTTCATCGGTCCGCGAGCTGTCAGGTACTGCTCTTGGTGCGTGATCATGGGGATCTTGCGCCATGCCGTCGTCGGACGAACTTCGCCGGCGAAGTGACGCAACGCGAGGCGCGTTAGGTCGCGCGCCGTCTCGAACGGATCGTGCGGTTGGGTGCGAAAAGCCATGAGATAGTCGGAGTGACGCATCATTTCGTTCGTCACGTTGGCGTGGTGATCGAGCATCAGTGCAAGTGGGACCGCCGGGCCGACCATCTCGCGGATCGTCGCCAAGATGTGTCCCTCGACGTCGTCGACTCCCGCGGCCGATGCCGCACCGTGGAGAAAGACCACCAATCCGTCAACGGGTAACGACTCCCGCAACCGTCGGCCGACCCTTCGACACAGCTCATCGAGGGTCTCGCGGCTCAGCCGCCCGCCCGATTGCGCATCCGCGCGCAACACGGGGATCGTTCGAACGTCCGTGCCACTCGCGGCGACGGCGTCGCGGTAGCCGGCGATCGGACCGTTGGAATCGACTCTGGTGAGCATCGCGTCACCTTCGAGCAGCGCAACATTCTCAAAGTCCGCGAGCGTTGTCGGTACCGGGTTGAACGTGTCCGTCTCCTGCATCACGTGAATCAGCGCGATGCGCACGGTATCGGTCACTGGTTGCCTCCTGGCATCTCAGTAGTGGATCCAGCCACCATCGACATTGATCACCTGTCCTGTGACGAAACTGCTCTCGTCCGAGGCCAGGAACAGGAACGCTCCCGTCAGGTCATCTGCGAATCCGCGTCGGGGAATGCACTGGCGTTGTGCGGAGAGAACCTTCAGCTCCTCCTCGTCGAAGCCCAACTCGATTTCTTGTTCTGTGCGAATCGCACCGGGCATCACCGCATTCACACGGATCCCGTCCGTACCCACCTCGCGCGCCAGGGCTCGCGTGAAGCCGATGAGTCCAGCTTTCGACGAGACGTAGTCGAGCAGACCGGGCATGCCGAGCTCGGCCGTGACACTGGTCACCGCGATGATGCTGCCGCGTCCCTTGCGCAACATGCCGTCGTAGCACGCCTGGGCGCACACGAACGCCCCGCGGAGGTTCACCGCGTGGGTGTGATCCCACTGCTCCACCGAGATCTGGTGCCAGGGAAGCCGGTTCGAGAAGGCAGCGTTCGCCACGAGTACGTCGATGTCACCGAACTCCTGCCGGGCCGTATCGACCGCCTGATCGATCTGCTGGCGCGAGGTGACGTCGGCGGACAGTCTGATCGCGTCCCCTCCTGAGTCCGCGATGGACTGCACCACCTCGTCGGCGAGGGACTCCATCTGCGCGTCGGGGTACGAGCTGACGACGACGCTCGCGCCTTCCCGGGCGAACGCCCTGGCCACAGCAGCACCGATGCCCCACGACGCCCCGGTGATGAGGGCAACACGACCATCGAGTCGCCGCCCCTCGGTCGCGTGCGACGAATCGGTCACCAGACGCTCCAACCACCATCGACGACGAGGTTCGTGCCGTGCACGAACGACGAGCCTTCCGACGCGAGGAAGATCACCGAGGTCACATAGTCCTCTGGCTGACTGTTCCGCCCGACCGGCGTCTGGTCCGCCAGCTGCTGCCAGAGCGCGGGTTCTCCGTCCGGCGTTTCCATCCAGGTGATCATGCCCGGGCTCAAGGTGTTGATGGTGACCCCAGTGCCACCAATCTGACACGCCAGGTAGTTCGTGAGCCCGATGAGACCGTGTTTCGCAGCCGTGTACGCCCCGGCTCCGGCGTTCTTTCCCGTGTTGTTCGGGTTCTGACCGATCGAGCCGTAGATCGACGAGATGTTGATGATGCGTCCCCAGCCTCTCTCGGCCATCTTGGGGATCAACAGTCGACAGAGGCGCTCGGCCGCGATCACGTTGATCTCGTACGTGTTCCGCCACTCCTGCGTCGTCTGTTCGGTCCACGGCTTGGAGTGCGGATCCCCGCCGGCATTGTTCACCACGATGTCGATGTGCTCTGGGATCGTGTCGAGTTCCTCGTACACCTCGTTGGTCGTGAGATCACCCACGATGTAGCGATGGGAGGAATCCAGCGTCGAGAAGGTCTCGCGCAAGGCCGCCTCGCTTCGCGCCAGCCCGATCACCGTGGCCCCGTGATTCGCAAGACCGTGGACGAGCCCACGCCCGAGGCCATACCCCCCGCCCGTCACCAACGCGGTATGACCGGTGAGGTCGAACAGCTTGCTCGTGTCTGTCATAACCGTGCCCTTCCTCGTCATTGGTCGCACGGGATCGCGAGACCGTTTGCCGGAGTCACGAAGTGTCACTTGCGCTCGCTTCAGGACTTGTGGTACGAATGCTATACGATTGTTCAGCGCTTGAACATTTCCAAGGGGGAGTAGAATGAAGGCAATCCGAACGACCCGTACGCCGGGTCGGCGCCGACTCGCTCTCGTGTTGGTCACGGCTCTCGTGGTCGCCGCGTGCGGCAGCGATGACGCCGGAACCGTCGCCGATACGGCCTCGGCAAACGACACGGCTGCGGCAAACGACACGGCTGCGCCCGCCGACACGGCTGCGCCCGCCGACACCGCCACGGCGGACACGGGCGCGGCGACCGACGGGTCGAAGTCCACGACGCTGATCGCGACGCTTCCCCAGGAGCCCGCGAGCTGGAACTACTGGGAGGTCGGCGCCAACGCGCTGCGCGTACCGACGTTCTATAACGTTCAGGAGACGCTCGTCGAGGTCAAGCCCGACGGCAGCATCGTCCCGATGCTCGCCGAAAAGTGGTCGATCAGCGACGATGGCCTGACGTACACCTTCACGATCCGCGCCGCCAAGTTCCATGACGGGTCCGATCTCGACTCGGCCGACGTCGTGTACTCGATGAAGAAGAACGCCGAGTCGCCGCTCAGCAAGCTGAGTGCGCCACATGTCAACGTGACGAGCGTCAAAGCAGTGGACGCCAAAACCGTTGAGATCGTGATGAGTCAGCCGAGTGCGTCGTTCTTGAAGGAGCTCGGGAACTCTGCCGGCTACGTCGTTCCCGAGAACTTCCTCGAGGACAATGACGCCAACAGCGTGATGATCGGCACCGGTCCGTTCGTGTTCAGCGACTACAAGCCTGACACGAGCCTCACGTTGACTCGTTTCGAGGACTACTGGGGCGAGAAGCCGTACTTCGAGGTCATCGATTGGCGCTTCGTCGACGACGAGACAGCAGCCCTCAATGGTCTGCTCGCCGGTGAGTACGACTTCGTCACGGCGGTGCTCGCCGAGGGCATCGAACGCGTCGCCACGTTCTCCGCCGATGCGAACTTCAAGGTGCTCTTCGAAAGCGCCGGTGAGGTCTCGTACATGTGGCTCAACGTCAACGAGAAGCCGTTCCAGGACATCCGTGTCCGCCAGGCGTTCGCCCACGCGATCAACCGCGAAGAAGCGATCGCCGTCTACGACGGCTACGCCGACCCGACCTGCCTGATGGTCGTGCCTTACGCAGAGCCCTACAACAGCGACTACTGCCCGTACCCGTACGACCCGGAGAAGGCCAAGGCGCTGCTGGCGGACGCCGGCTACGAGTCTCTCGAGGTCGACTACCCGTTCGCCAATGTGGCGTCGCACCCATTCACGATGGAAGTTCTGACGCAGCAGCTTGGCGCAGTGGGCATCAAGGTCAACAGCCGTAGCCAGGAGCTCACCACCTGGCTGGACACCACATGGGCGCAGGGCGACTACGGGATGAGCGAGATCCGTGACTCGGCCAACATCCTCCAGTACGGCTGCAAGGGTGGCCGCGAGCCGTTGGGCAAGAGCTCCGA
>JAYTZE010000097.1:0-2095 GCA_043742385.1 Ilumatobacteraceae bacterium | reverse complement strand
TGCGGGCTCAGCCGAGTGTTGCCTCCATCACATCGCGCAGCTGCGACACGATGTGGCCCTTGGTCGGCGCGAACGACCCGTCGAACACTGCCGAACCGATCGTGAAAGCGTCGGCACCGGCAATCCGCAGATCCTCGATCTGGGTTGCTGTCGAGATGCTGCCAGCCACCACCAAGTAGCCCGATGTGCCACGGCGCGCCGCACGCACGAGGTCGAGCGGGTTGGCCTCGCTGGCGCGATATGCCAGCAGATCCACTCCTGCGCACCCGCGCCGTTCGTACTCCTTGCACTGCCGCTCGACAAGTTCGGCGTCACCACCCAATCGCGTCGGATGACCGGCGGGCACGCCGGGAAATGGCAGGTACTCGATGCCAGAACCTTCGATGATTCGCATCGTGTCGTCGATCTGGGTGCCACCCATCAGGCGGTCGACGCCGATCGTGACCGCGGTCCGCGCGCTCTGCAGGCAACCTTCGGTCGACGTACTGACGACCTCGAGATAGGTCATCACGCCGCACGCCTGCATCCGGCTGTTCAGCTCGACCAGCGTCGCGGTGTCGACCCCGACGTCTTTGAATCCTGCGTGACGTAGGCCGACATGCTCGACCGCATGCCACGTGGCGATGCAATCGTCAATGGTCTCGTCGGAACGCGTGAGCATGAAGATGAAATCCACGGCCCCCGACCCCCAATCTGTCGCTGCGAAGTTGGCGAACATCTTGACACCTACAATTGAGGCTGTCATGAGTCAACCACCGCCGCTGATCGCCGTCTGCGCACGGGTGCTGACCTTCAGCGACGAGGGCAAACGCGATGCGTTCTCCAGCAGCCAGCCGTACAGCCGGGCCGTTGCCCGCGCTGGAGGAGTGCCGGTGCTGGTTCCACCGATCCACGAGCTATCGGCCAATGCCCTCACGGTCCTGCAGCATTTCGATGGCGTCCTGTTGCCCGGAGGCGGTGACATCGACCCCCGCTGCTACGGACAGGAGCCGACCGAGGAGTCGCTGTACGGCATCGTTGCCGCCAACGACGAGCTCGACATGGCGATCGCCACCGCGGCGCTGGAGCTCGACCTTCCCATGCTCGCCCTCTGTCGCGGCATGCAGGTGCTCAACATCGTGCTCGGCGGCACGTTGGTGCAAGACATCGGTAACGACGAACACTGGATGCGCGAGCACTCGGTGAAACTCGTCGAGGACTCGATCGTGGCCAATCTCGTCGGCGACACGCACCTCGACCACTGCCACTCGGTGCACCACCAGGGCATCGCCGAGTTGGGTGCTGGCCTCGTGCCCATCGGGTACAGCGAGGACGGCCAGCTCGAGGCCGTGGAACTGCCCACCAAGGCATGGGTTGTCGGGCTGCAATGGCACCCCGAAGACACCGCAACCCGCCAGCCGCAACAGCAGGCCATCTACGACGAACTCGTGCGACGCGCCGGTTTACACTGACATGGTGAATCCCCACGTCGTCATCGTCGGCCGTCAGTCAGACGAGGCCCAAGGTGTGCGCGGCAAGCCGTTTGCCGCAGGTCAGACCTACTTTCGGGCGGTCGAACGAGCGGGTGGAGTACCGCTGATGTTGCCGCCGATTCCTGGTCTGGTCGACGACATTCCTTCATTGCTGCGGCGCTTCGACGCGGTGGTGTTTCACGGCGGCGGTGACATCGACCCACGCCGGTACGGGCAAGAAGCCACGGAGGAATCGTTGTATGGCATCGTGCCCGAACACGACGTCATGGAGCTGGCGATGGTCGCCGCTGCCATCGAGGCCGACAAGCCCGTGTTGGCAATCTGTCGCGGGCTGCAGGTGCTCAACGTCGCCCTCGGAGGCACGCTCGTGCAAGACATCGGCAGCGAGGACCATTGGCTGCAGTACACCGTCAACGAACTCGATGCGGGGTCGCGTATCGCCAAAGCCATGGGAACCGAAACGCCCGAGCGATGCCACTGCGTGCATCACCAAGCACTTGATCAGCTCGGTGACGGTCTGCGCGTCGTTGGACGACATGCCGGGGGAATCGTGCACGCTGTCGAACTCGACGATGCGCGCTGGATCGTCGGCACGCAGTGGCATCCGGAAGACTCCGCCGCGG
>JAYTZE010000096.1:0-4294 GCA_043742385.1 Ilumatobacteraceae bacterium | reverse complement strand
ACCCATTGCTGATCTCGGCCGTCGTCCTGGTGCAACGCCTGCCATGGCTGGTGTTCACCCTGCCGGCCGGCGTCATCACCGATCGCGTCGATCGCAAGAAGGCGATGGTCACGGCCGACATGGTGCGCTTCGGCCTGACGCTGGTCGTCGCCCTTGCCGTGCTGAGTCGGCAGTCGAGCCTGCCCGGGATCGACGAGTTGGCGAGCGTCAGGGGCACGTCAAGCGGGCTGTACATCCTGTTGCTCGTTGCCACGCTGCTGCTCGGCACCGCCGAGGTGCTGCGCGACAACTGTGGCCAGACCTTCATGCCGTCGATCGTCGAGGTCGACCAGTTGGAGAAGGCCAACGGTCGCATGTGGAGTGCCGAGGGCGTCGCCAACACGTTCATCGGTCCGCCACTGGGATCGCTGCTACTGCTCGCGGCTTTCTCGCTGCCCTTCTTCGTCGACGCCGCATCGTTCTTCGCTGCCGCCGCGCTGGTCTGGTCCATCCCCGGCACGTTCCGCGCCGAACGGCCCGACGATCATGTGCACGCGCCGTGGAAGAGCGAGCTCGCCGAAGGCTTTCGGTGGCTGTGGGCCAACGAGTTGCTGCGCTCGATGGCGATCATCCTCGGTCTGATGAACCTGGCGTCGACGCTCAGTGGCTCGGTCCTGGTGCTGTTCGCCCAAGAGATCCTCGAGATCGGCCCACTGGTGTTCACGATCATGGGATTCGGCTTCGCTGCCGGCGCAGCGCTGGGCAGCAATCTCGCCCCGTGGATGTCGAAGAAGTTGGGCAGCGGCACGTGTCTGGCGATGACCCTGGGGTCGAGTGCCGTGATGGCTCTGCTCGTGGGTTTGTCTTCGTGGTGGCCGGTGGTGATGATCTGCTGGGCGCTCGGCTCGTCGCTCGGTGCGACGTGGAATGTCATCACCGTCAGCCTTCGCCAGTCGATCATCCCGTCGCATCTGCTCGGGCGCGTCAACAGCGTGTATCGCTTCTTCGCCTGGGGAATGATGCCTATCGGCGCGGCGCTTGGTGGTGCCACCGTCACGATCGTCAGCCATCTCGTCGACCGCAGGTTCGCCCTGCGATCAGCCTTCCTGCTCGACGGTGTGATCTACACGTGTCTGTTCGTCGTCGGTCGCAGCAAGCTGACCACGGCCAAGCTCGAATCGGCCAGAACCGGCGTCCCTGCCTAAGCTTGGGTGCGACGACGCAACAGCACCAAAGGGGTCAGCAGCATGCCGCTCGGCGACACACTCAGCCAAGAATCAATCCTTGCCGAAAAGGCCAAAGCCCTCGTTCCGCTGCTCGATGCCGAGGCTGAGTTCGCCGATAACGAAGGCGAACTGTCGCCAACCGCCGTCGCCGCGCTGCATCGCGACGGGCTGTTGAAGATGTGGGTCCCGGAGAAGTTGGGCGGTTCCGAGCTCGATCCCGTCCACTCACTCGGGGTGCTCGAGAACCTGTCGTACGCCGATGCGTCGGCCGGTTGGGTGACCATGGCAGCCAACCTGTCGATCGGCACCGCCGGCGCATACCTGTCGGATCACGCCGTCGCCGAACTGTGGGGCGATGGGAAACAACCGGTCATCGCCGGCCAGGGCACGCGGCCGGGCACAGCTACGATGGTCGATGGTGGCCTGTCGTTGAGTGGGTCGTGGAGCTTCGGTTCCGGCCTGAAGCACTCGTCACACGTTCACTCGCTCGGCATCATCCAAGAAACGGGCGAACCACGAATCTTCGTCACCCCGATCGATGCCGTGAACCTGATCGACAACTGGGACGTGATGGGCCTTCGCGGCACGGGCAGCATCGACTACACGATGGACAACGTGTTCGTACCCGATGGCTGGAGCCACTACGCGGTCACCACCGTGCCAGAGCGCGGCGGCAGCCTGTACGGCCTCGGGATCATCGGGTTCGCCGTCACCTGCCACAGCGGCTGGGCGATGGGCGTCGGCCGCCGTCTGCTCGATGAACTGGCCGGGCTGGTACACGGCAAGGCCGGGCGACCCGGGGCGCAAGCCGACAGCAGCGCATTTCAACTTGGCTATGCCGAGGCTGAAGCGAAGTTCCGGGCGGCACGGGCGCTGGTCATGGAATCGTGGACCGATCTGTCGAAGAGCCTCTTCGCCGGCGACGGCATCTCGGTGCGCCAACACACCCTGGTGCGTCTCGCGCTCGCCCACATCACCAAGACGCTGCACGAGATCGCCGGCTTCGTGTATCTCTCCGGTGGCACTACGGCCCTACGCCACGGCACCATTCAGCGGTTCTACCGCGATGTACACGCCGGCACCCAGCACATCACGTCGGGCCCTGCCATTTGGCAGACCTGTGGCCGCGAGCTGATGGGCGTTGCCGAGGGCAAGCAATGGCAGTTCCTCGACCTGGTCGATCCTCACTGACCCCCTAGTTGTTGGCCAGTCGCTGTGCCCAGCGCAGAGCGTGATCGAGCGAACCGGTGAACGCAACGCCTTGCCAGGCGATGTCGAAGGCCGTGCCGTGATCGACCGAGGTGCGAACGATCGGCAGACCGACCGTTACGTTGACACCACTCTCGAACGCCAGCAACTTCATGGGCGTGTGCCCCTGATCGTGGTACATGCATACGATCGCATCGAAACGTTTGCGGTGGACAGCCTGGTGGAACACGGTGTCTGCCGGGTGCGGGCCACTGGCATCGATCCCCGCCGCGCGCGCCGCTTCGATTGCGGGGACGATCTGATCTGCATCCTCGGGTCCAAACAGGCCATGTTCTCCAGCATGCGGGTTGACTCCGCACACCGCGATCCTCGGCTGGTCGATGAAGCGATGCAGCGTCTCGTGTGTCAGCTCGATCACCTCCGTGACCCGAGCGGTCGTGACGCGACGAATCGCCTCCTGCAACGACACATGCGTGCTGACATGCGTGACGGCCAGGTCACCGGCCGTCAGCATCATGGTGAAGCGCTGCACGCCACAGGTGGCGGCGATCAGTTCGGTATGGCCGACGAACCCAGGGTCACTGAGCTGAGTGGCCTCTTTGTTCATCGGCATCGTGACGATGCCAGCAACGCGACCGGCGAGGGCGTCGTAGGTCGCGGCGAGCACGTACTGTCGCGCTGCCGCACCAGACGCCGCATCGATCACGCCGGGGGAGTGGTCGCGAGCGTGCAGCAATCCGGCATCGACGACCTGCAACGGACCGGGACGCCAATGACGGGGGTCAGTGATCGTCTCGATCTCTACGTCCACACCGAGCAACTCGGCGCCGTGGCGCAGGATCGCGACATCGCCGTACACCACCACCTGCTCGGTGGCGAACGCAGCCTCTGCAGCGCGCCGCAGCACGATCTCGGGACCGACGCCCGATGCATCACCCATGGTGATCGCCATCGGAATCGTTGCTGTCACTTGTTCACCAGATCCAACAGCGTATTGGCTGTGCCGAAGCCACCGGGCTTGCTGGCAACTCGAAGCCGTCGCCCTCGAATCTCGGCGTCTCCCAGGCTGACGCCGACATCGATCGAACCGAACATCCGCACCACACTGTCGCCGATGAATGCCTCTGCTGTGTCACCGCCAACCAGGATCACGGTGCGAGCTTGTACCTCGTCGACGCGCCGATGGGCGCGCTCGGCAACCTCCGCGGCTACGTCATCGGGCTCGCTGCCACGCTGCTGCGACGATGTCACGACGTCGATGCCTGCACCGGCCACTCGGGCGATCTGCTCGCGACTGACGGGATGCAGGCTGGCACACACCACCACGATCGGGTTGGGCAACAACGGGTCGGGCAGGCTGGCCGACCCACCGATCGGGGCACACAGCTTGGCCACAGCCTCGACCACCGACGCCGGCCCGGCAAGCACGATGTCATCCAATCGGAGCGCAATCTCGGCCAGCTGATCGATGTCGCCCAGGGTCGCGGCATCAACGATCGCCACGCCAGTGGTTGACGTCGCCAACCACATGCTGAGTGCATCGGCACCGGCGAGCTCGATGGCGGACAGGGTCTCGCTCGGCCGGCTGCTGCGCACTGGCAAACGGGGATCATTACCGAGTTCGCTCTCGGCAACCGGGACGCCGTGCACGTACACCTCGCCTCCCGCGCAGATACGACCGGCGCGTGGATGCGATGGGATCAGCACGATCCGGCGACCGCCATCGACGAGCGCAGCCAACTCCGCTGCCCAGTTCCCTCGAAGGGTCGAATCGATCTTGTGCACCCGGTGGGTGTCGTCGGTGATCACCGTGATTCGGCGCCGGGCCTCGTCGGCGGAGAGATGGCGAGACCGCAGATCGATCACGGTGCAACCGGTGG
>JAYTZE010000095.1:0-4294 GCA_043742385.1 Ilumatobacteraceae bacterium | reverse complement strand
CCGGGCTGTGGATCCTGCTGCGCGAGCCCGGGTTGTACGACCGGCTTGCTGGTGACCGCACGCGCATCGCCGACTTCGTCGAGGAAGTACTCCGCATCGAATCCCCGACGCAAGGGCTGTGGCGAGCCGTCGCCGAAGACACGGTGATCGATGGAGTCGCGATCGCGGCGGGGTCAACGGTGCATCTTCGGTATGCCAGCGCCAACCGCGACGAGCGGGTCTTCGCCTGCCCGGCCGACGTCAACCTCGATCGGTCGAACTCCCGTCGCCATATGGCATTCTCGCTGGGTGAACATCACTGTCCAGGCGCAGGGTTGACCAGGCTCGAACAGGCCCTGACCTTCGAGGCGATCTTTGACCGTCTCCCCAACCCTCGCCTCTCACAGGGGCGCAACGACTTCACCCACGTACCGATGTTCGCTATGCGATCGCTACGCGAGTTGCATGTCGACTTCGACCCGAGACCTCGGTCGGCGGCCGAGCCCAAGAAGGGAGCATCATGACGATCTTCCAACGACTACGGATGGACGGCCGTGTCGCGGTGGTCACCGGCGGCGGGCAGGGTATCGGCCGGGCGATCGCCGTCGGGCTGGCATCATGCGGCTGCGATGTCGTGATCAACGCCCGTCGACGCGGTGATCTCGAACAGACCGCGGCCGACATCGAATCGTTCGGCCGTCGAGCCCTGATCGTCGACGGCGATGTCCGCAATCTCTCGGACACGATCGCCGATCGCACGATCGAGGCGTTCGGCCGTCTCGACGTGTGGGTCAACAACGTCGGCGGATCGGACGACAAGACCACGATGCCGTTGGTCGACACCCCCGATGAGGTGTTCCGCTCTCAGCTCGAACTGAACCTGACGACAGCGTTCCAGGGGTGCAAGGCGGCAGCAAAGCGGATGCGCGATGGGGGTTCGATCATCAACATCTCGTCGGGCGCTGGGACCAGAGGCTCGCCTTTCACCGGGCCGTACGCGGCTGCCAAGGCAGGGATGAACAATCTCACCCAGACGTTGGCGTTGGAGCTCGCGCCCCGCATCCGGGTGAATGCCGTGGCTCCGGGCCCGGTTGCTACCGAGGCGTTCCTGGAGATCCTGAACGTCGGCGATCAACTCGATCAGTTGGCAGTCACCATTCCGCTCGGACGGCTCGGAGTCCCCGATGACATCGCCGACGCCACGGTCTTCCTGGCTTCCGATGCGGCGAACTGGATAACGGGCCAGCTTCTGCTCGTCGCTGGCGGCCGTACGGAGCGCTCGCATCAGTACCGACCCAAGGACGGTACGTGATCAACGTCGTGCCCGTCCCGGCGCGGATCGGACGTCCACCCGACACTGATCCCGCCGAGACCAGGCGACGCATCGTCGATGCCGCTCGACACGAGTTCGCGCTTCGCGGATACGCGGCGGCCACGAACCGAGTGATCGCCGCGCTGTCGGGCGTCACCACAGGCGCCGTGTATCACCACTACAACTCGAAAGCCGAGTTGTATTGCGCCGTGCACGCTGACGCCCATGACCGCGTGTACGCACGATTCGCTGCGACGGCTCGCGGGTTGGCGTCGTTCATCGACATGTTCGACGCCGTGTTGGACGTGGCGGCTGAGTTGAACGAGGGCGACCCCAGTCTGGCGGCTTTCATCGGTGCAGCGCGTATTGATCGGCGTCGACATCAGGAACTGGCTGAGGTGATTCCTGACGATCACATCCGCCGCGCCGCGTTCTGCGCCGGCCTGATCGAGGTCGGCGTCGCCACCGGAGAAATCGCCGAGCCCCGACGTGTGGAGGTGGCAGCGTTCGTGGACGTCGTATTCGTGGGACTCAACGATGCCGTGTCGGATGACCTGCGTCAGCAGCGCAGGGCGATCGCATCGATCAAATCGGCGATGCGAGGCCTGCTCCGAGCATCGGAAGCGCCACGCGGGCCGGTGATCCGATCAGCGATCACCGAGAACATTGCGAGCTCAGTCTGAATCGCTCAGTGCTACTCGAGCGCCTGTAACACCGCTTCGCTGGCAATCCCATTGTCCGGAAGGCCGCTTTCTTGCTGGAACTTGACGACAGCGCCTTCGGTGTCGGGACCGAAGTACCCGTCGTACGGGGGATCGAGCATGCCGTGAAGCCCCAGCGCTCGCTGCAGCGCCGCAACACGCTGGCCCATGTCGCCGATACGCAGTGGCCCCGATCCAGGCTCGGTGGAGTACTTCCCGTCCCACACCTTGGACGGAAGCGGCCCACCCGATGAATCGTTGGTTGGCGCCGGTGCGAGTGACGACGAGGTGGCGGGTGGGACGCCGATGATGACCTCACCGGGTGGACCGAGCACGATCAGCAGGGCGTCGATCAGAGCCTGGCTGTCGACACCGCGGTTGGACAGACCCCAGAACGACAAGCTGATGGCCTCGCTGCCGTTGTCGAGCCGGATCAGACTATGCAAACCGTCGGAGTCTGCCGCGCTGCAGTTGGCAGCCGATGGCCAGCCGGCAACGGCGACCGGAGTCGGGTCGCAGACGTATCCCACTTGTTGGAGCTCCGCGAACATCTTCGACTTCGAGGCCAGCAGAAGGCTTGCAGTCAGTGATGTCGAATCCGGCGCGTCCCATGTCATCGTGCATGTGGAACCGTCGCGGTCGGCCTCGAGCACGACACTCGGCGATTCCTGGCCCTGGGCAGAGGGACTGATGGCTGTTGCCGCCTCACCGAGCCGCACGCACGCGGCATCCGGCTCCGGGAGCTTGGCACGCTCGTTGGATACCGGTGGTGTTGTCGCAGCGACGAAGGTCGTCGTGGCTGTGCTGGCGACGGTGGTCGCGTCGACGGTGACCGGCGCGGTCGAACTTGGATCAGATGTTGCCGACGGTTGCCTAATGGTCACGCCTGTCGGCAGCGTATTTTGCGGCGACGACGAACCGCAGCCGGCAACCAGCCCGAGAGTCACTAGGCAAATGGCGAGCCGCACTCGAACGATGGTAATCGGCCGCTATCTGGCTCGCCCCTCGCTTGCCGACATAGTGTCCATCTCAGATTCGACGCAGGGAGAAGCCCGTGGACCACGCCAGGCAGTTCTACATCAATGGACAATGGGTCGAGCCGCTGACCGACGAGACGCTCGATGTCGTCAACCCGGCCACGGAAGAAGTGATCGACTCGATTGCGATGGGCGGTTCCGACGATGTCGACGCCGCGGTCGCTGCAGCGAAAGCTGCGTTCGAAACCTTCTCGTTGACGACCCGCGACGAGCGCCTCGCACTGCTCGACCGAATCATCGAGGTCTACAAGTCGCGCATCGCCGAGATGGGAAACCTCATCAGCCTCGAGGTGGGTGCGCCCGTCTGGATGGCACAACGTGCGCAGGCCACGGCGGGCGTCGGGCATTTCGCGACAGCGCGGAAGGTGCTCGCCGACTTCGAGTTCGAGAAGGAGATGGGCACCACGTTGGTCGTACGCGAGCCGATCGGCGTGTGCGCGCTGATCACACCATGGAACTGGCCGCTCAACCAGATCGCCTGCAAGGTTGCACCGGCCCTCGCCGCCGGTTGCACGATGGTGTTGAAGCCGTCGGAGGTCGCCCCGTTGAACGCGATCCTGTTCGCTGAGATTCTCGACGAGGCGGGTGTGCCCGCTGGTGTGTTCAACCTCGTCAACGGCGATGGTGTCAATGTCGGCTCACCGCTGTCCTCGCACCCCGATGTCGACATGGTGTCGTTCACCGGCTCGACCCGGGCCGGCGTCGAGGTGGCTCGGGCTGCGGCCCCGACGGTCAAGCGGGTGGCGCAGGAACTGGGTGGCAAATCAGCGAACATCGTGCTCGACGACGCCGATTTCGCGACGGTCATCGCCCGCGATCTGGCCACGATGTGCAACAACTCCGGTCAGTCGTGCAGTGCGCCGTCGCGCATGCTCGTGCCCGCGGCGCGCATGGACGAGGCCGCGGCTATCGCCGTCGCCGCCTCGAAGGACATCGTCGTGGGAGACCCCAAGGACGACACCAGCAAGATCGGTCCGGTGGTGTCGGAGGTGCAGTACAACCGGATCCAACAGTTGATCGAGAAGGGGATATCCGAAGGCGCCAAGCTCGAGGTCGGTGGTCCCGGCAAGCCGGAAGGTCTGGAGACCGGCTACTTCGTGAAGCCCACCGTCTTTTCACACGTGTCGAACGACATGACGATCGCTCGTGAGGAAGTGTTCGGCCCAGTGCTCGTGATGATCGGGTACGACGACGACGACGACGCAGTGCGCATCGCCAACGACAGCGCGTACGGACTGTCCGGGTACATATCCGGCGACAGTGAT
>JAYTZE010000094.1:0-2102 GCA_043742385.1 Ilumatobacteraceae bacterium | reverse complement strand
TCGACAACCCGTATGACATCGACAGCGAGGTGACGTGGGTCGATTGGACTCGTCGCGACGAATGGGCGGAACTCCATTCGTACGTGCAGGCGACTCTGCGGCTACGGCGCCAGCATCCGCCGAACAACTTCCACTTCTACGGTGCAGAATCGGCGCCCGATACCTCGTTGCAGTCGCGATCGCTGGCCTGGTCGGCCGGCGGTCTGTACGTGATGGCCAACTTCTGGTGGGAGCCCGTGCAGTTCGAGTTCCAAGACACTGGCCCGTGGGTCGAAGCCATGTCGACTACGGCGTCGCACGCGACGTTGGTGGCCCCGCGCTCGATGGTGGTGTGGCGTCGGCAGTAGTTAGTTCGTTGCTTGACGAATGATCGCGACTGGACACGTCGTGTGGTGCACCACCGTGCGGCTGACCGAACCGAGCAGCGACGAGCGCAATGCGCCTCGGCCTCGAGAGCCGACCACGATCAGGTCGGCATCCTTGCCTTCGTCGAGCAGTGCCTCGGCCGCAGACAGCTCGGTCAGTTTGGCGTGCACATGGATCGATCCGCTGCTCAAACGCGGGCCCAGCGACTCCAGACTTGCCTTCAGCTCTTGCATCGCGTCGAGCTGCATCTGCGTGCGGGGCTCGCTGACCGACGTGCGTTGGCCGGGATATGGATAGATCCACCCGTGTACCGCGGTCAGTTCTGCGCCCGACAACAGGGCTTGGCCATACGCCCATTCCAGAGCCTGTAGCGACCCTGGCGAGCCGTCAACCCCGACGACGATCTTGTGCATCGTGGGTCCGATCTCGGCAACGGGTTTAGCGGGCACGACAATGACCGGCACGTGTGATCGATGGGCGACACTCATCGCCACCGAGCCGAGCATTCCGTCCATGAAGCCGGTGTGGCCCGTCGCTCCAACGACGATCTCGTCGCCGACACGAGCGGACTCGGCGATTGCGATTCCGGCCGGCGACATTGTCGTCATCCCATCGACCACCATGTCGGGGTCGATCTCGGCCACCAGTTCCACCGCTCGCGCAACAACCGCATCCGCTCCGGCCTTGTGGATGTCGAGGTCTTCATGGCTCGGATAGACAGCGCCCTCAGGGCTGCCATAGACCGGAACGCTGTAGCACGACACAACGAGAACAACGGCGTTGCGGCGGCACGCCTCGTACGCAGCCCACCGCAACGCCGCGATGGACGGATCGGATCCGTCCACACCAACAACAATCCTCGATGTGATGGCAGCAATACGGTCGTTCGTCATCCTGTGATTGTGTTCTGTACTCAGGTGTGCTCGACAGTTACCGAGGTCCTCAGCCGTCGGGACCTTGGTCCGCGATATCGAGCTCCCACTCCACCGAGAAGCCGTCATCGGTTCGCGCCACGAACCGTCGTCCGCTGACCGAGGCGATCTCGAGCAGCAGCCACACATGCCGGCCGTCGGCAATCCACGGATCTGGTACGGGGAGCTTGTCCGTCTCATGGATGTGGCGCACCGCACCCCGCATCAAGACGCTCCAGGCCGCACGTGATTCAACGTCGATCGTGTCGACCTCGAACGAGGCGGGGCCGGCATATCTGGCCATCAGCGAAGCCGGACCGGTGCGAATGACGATGTACGCGGCTGCATCGACGCGGTGCAGCTTGTAACTGACCGGGTACGCGATCGGAGTGTCACCATCGACGAAACACAGACGACCAACCGAACGCGACTCGACCAGTTCGTAGCATTCCCACGTTGGTAGGTCGGCGCGCAGCGGATCGCTCATGCCTATTGCTCGACGATCAGGGCGGTCACCATCCCGAACATACCCGTTGGGCCTTCGGCGTGGTTGAGAATGTGGCAATGCCAGGCCCAGACGCCCGTGTCCTCTCCCTTGTAGAGCACCGTGTAGCGCTCGCCGGGAGACACGCTGATGGTGTCGCCGGGCATCGGCACATCGAGCGGCACACCATCTTTGGCGATGATCCAACCGACCGGCTGGTGCATGTGCATGGGGTGGGCCATGAGCCCCTCGTTGAGGTAGTTGACTTGCAGTACCTCGCCGACGCGGATCGTCGTTGGTTCCGTGGCGGGGAAACTCTTGCCGTTCAGGGTGAGCCCGAG
>JAYTZE010000093.1:0-2102 GCA_043742385.1 Ilumatobacteraceae bacterium | reverse complement strand
CTTCGCCGGTCTTCGCCGAGATCCGCAAAATGTCTTCCGCTGGGATCCCGAGCACCTTCTCGATCTCCATGGCGTAACGGTCGGGATCTGCGGCCGGCAGGTCGATCTTGTTCAGGGCGGCGACGATCTCGAGGTCGTGCTCCATCGCCAGGTAGCAGTTGGCCAGCGTCTGGGCCTCGATCCCCTGGGCGGCGTCAACGACCAACACCACCCCCTCGCAGGCAGCCAGACTGCGGCTGACCTCGTAGCCGAAGTCGACGTGGCCAGGAGTGTCGATGAGGTGCAGTGTGAAGCCCTTCCAGTCGACACGCACGTTCTGAGCCTTGATCGTGATGCCTCGCTCACGCTCGAGATCCATCGTGTCGAGGTATTGAGACCGCATGTCACGCGCATCAACGGCATGAGTGAGCTCCAGGATGCGGTCGCTGAGAGTGCTCTTCCCGTGGTCGATGTGGGCAATGATCGAGAAGTTGCGGATACGTGAAAGGTCCATGGCGTGGTCGCTAGATGCTACCGGCGACTCTCATCTCGTGGTTGGAGCGTCCTGGCGGCGCTGTTAGCCTTGCCGGGCTTATCAACCTGCGAGCCGAGCAATCAAGAGAGTCCTCCGACGTGGCAAACATCAAGAGTCAAAAGAAGCGAATCCTCACCAACGCCAAGGCGGCCGAGCGCAACAAGGCTGTCAAGAGCGAGCTGAAGACGCGCAGCAAGAACGCGGTCAATGCTATTGGCAGTGAGACCGGCGAAGAGTCGTTGCGGCTCGCCGTGAAGCGCCTCGATATGGCCGCTGCCAAGGGTGTCATCCACAAGAATCAGGCCGCGCGCCGCAAGAGTCGCCTGATGAAGAAGATCAACACCGGGGCATAGGTCGCGTCAACGGCGGGCGGTGCCCCCCAGTCGGCTCAGGCGGGCGACGAGCACTTCCATGACCAGTTCATCTGGCCACTCCTTGGCACCACGCAGGTCGAGGTCTGCCTGGGCCAGCAGGCCGATCGCTCGTACCGCACCGGCGTTACCCAGCTTGCGGTACTGATCCAACGCCTTCTTCGCCGGATAGCCGGGCTTGATGCCCAGGACTGCCGCCACCGACGATTCGTCGTTGGCGTTGGCACCATCGAGCGTCAGCAACTTGGTGTAGTGGTTGTGCAGGATCGCCATCACCTGCAGCGGGTGGCGCTCGCCGGCTCGCATCATTCGATGGAGCAGGAGCAGTGACTTCGTGGTGTCGCCCCGGTCGACGGCATCGGTGAGATCCCACGGCGGTACTCCCCCGGCCTCGCCAAGGAACGGCTCGACGTCGACGACCTTCAACGTGCGCGAGTCTCCATAGGCCGACACCAACGTTTCGAGGATGCCCTGCACTCGCCCGGCGTCCTCGCCCAGCCACGACGACAGCAGGGCCAAGGCCTGTTGGTCGAGCTTCAAGCCGGCCGCGATGACTTGCTCCTCGAACCACCCGCTGCGCTCTCTGGCCCGCGTCGGCGGGACGGTGTCGACCACGTTGGCGCCGGACTTCTTGACCGAGTCGGTCAGAGACTTGGGCAGACGTCCACCACCGCCGACCAGCACCAACTCGGTGCTTGGCAACGGGTCGCCGAGATAGGCGATCAGCGGTGCCACATCGTCGGCCCCAAATCGGCCGACGCCGCGTGCGATGACAACGCGAGATTCGGTGAGGAACGGGGGAGTCTGGGCGGCATCGACGACCGAGCGCATCTCGTACTCGTCGTCGTCGAAATCATCGACCATCAGCGAGCGATCACCGTCGCCGATCAGACGGTGCACGAGTTCGGACACTGCAGTGAGCAGCAGTGACTCGTCGTCTCCGGTGATGAGGTTGACTGCCATGCTGAATCAGATTGGCACATCGCTGGACGGGCGGCGCCAGTGATGCCGAATCACCAGCGCACAGACAGCGGCGGCGATGCCCATCCAGCCCAACGCTGCCCAGCCCGCCGAGGGCTCGATCGCTGCGGCGAGGTAGGCGACTGTGGCAACCCAGCGCGTCCCGGCCGCGCATGGCGCCATCAACAGCGGCGCCAATGGCGGCACCATCGCAGACGCCAGACCGCCGGGAATGCCGATCAACATCACGAAGCCGG
>JAYTZE010000092.1:0-4300 GCA_043742385.1 Ilumatobacteraceae bacterium | reverse complement strand
CGGCGGCATTGGCCACTGCTGCGGCGACCTCGTAGTTGACGTTCGATGCCATGGGCAGCTCGCCGCAGGGCCAGGCCGTGACGAAGCCGGGGCCGGTGGCGTCGACCGCTGTGATGTTGGCGGAGATCGCCCGAGCGTTGGCGGGCACTCCTCGCACACCGGCGATCGGCACGACCAGGGTCTGGTTGGCTGCCAGGCGTACGCCACCTTGGCCGGCGTTGACCTCGACCCGGAAGTTGTCACGGGTGTCGGTGAACCGGAAGGGCCTGCTCGGGGTGAACTTGTTGTTGGCTCCCGAGGACACGTAGCCGACCGCGTCGACGGCCAGGTCGAGGTCGGCGTTGGTGAAGAAGCACACCGTGCCGGCGGGTGACACCTGGGCGATCACGAGGTTTGGTGTGACCTTGCCCGCGGCCGGGTTGACGCTCGAGGTTGGTGGGACCGCGCCGCACGGGAAGGCGGTGACGAACGCGTTGACCGAGGGGAAGATGCCCGTGACGTTGAGGGCAGCGGCGCTGGCGTTGGAGGGGATGCCGGCGACACCGACGACTGGCAGTTCGACCACTTGACCACCGGCGAGCCGTCCGGGTGTGCCGAGGCCTTCTCGGCTATCCATCAGGCGCACCGGGGAAATCGGCATGTAGCGCCCGCTGGCCGAGGCTGAGTAGAAGCCCCCGACGTCGATGACCAGGTCTGCCGACACGTTGCTGAAGGCGCACAGGCGGCCACTGCTGTCGAGCGGGATGGTGGCGGTGTTGGCGACTGTTTCAGACGCCCCGAAGTTCAGCGTGGAAACCTCGGGCCGAGCGGCCGAGCAGTTCCACGTCGTCAGGAATCCGGTTCCCACGGGGTTCGTCACCGTGATGTTGGCCAGCACAGCCTGGGCATTGCCGGGAACCTCGCCCTGACCGGTGATCTGCAGACGGGTGATCATCCCACCGACCAGGGTTGCGGCCCCGGTGGACACTCGGGTGTCGACGATTCGTGCTGGTGCCAGCGGGGCGAACCCGGTTGGCGCGGATGTCGGCTGGGCGACCGGGGCCGGGAGGATCCCGATTGCTGCGGCCTGGTCGACCGTGAAGCTCCAGTTCACCGAGCGGGCTGTCGTGTTGACGGCGACGCTATGGGTGCCCTGGGCCAGGACCGTGCGAGGCACGACGACCACTGCGTTATCGCCTTGCAGGATCTGCTGGGCGACCCCGCTGGTGTTGGCGGCTGACAGAACACAGACCTCGATCGGCTGACCGTCGGGGCCGCTGAGTGCTGCCGAAGCGCTATTCGCGCCTTCGGGCATCATGGCGATGATCGGCAGGCCGGCGGTACCGGTCCATCCGCAGTAGGTCATTGGGCTGGGTGACTCGGTGATGAAGCGGGAGAGGCTGGTGGTGGTGCCGTTGCCGGGGAACAGGATGGGTTCGGCCGGACGAGGTGTCGAGCCAAGTCCGCGAAGCACGTCGAGCGTTGCACCGGAGTGCCAGGTCGGCGTCGAGGGCAGGTCGCACTTGCCGAAGCCGGTCGACTGCAGGTTGGGGCGAAGCACGCCGATCGCGTGGAATGGGCCGGTCATCCACAGTTCGACGTGGCTGCGGGCGCTGGTGTTGATCTGGCTGGAGACTGCGACATTGCCGCTGTTGCCGGCGACATCGCCACCGGTGGTGTAGCCGGGGAGACCAGGGGTCTCGTCGTGGCTGATGCCGTTGTAGAGCATGTAGCACGAGTGGTCCAGTGCTTCGGCCGACATCGTTGCGTCTTCGACGACTGGCCCGACTCCCGCCATCGCTCGGTAGTAGTTGACGGTGGTCAACCAATCGACCGTCTGGGGGATGAACTGTGGTGACGGTTCTGCAGCGCTGACGCTGGAGGAGATGAGCATTGCGGCGGCGACGCCTACTGAAACTCCTAGGATTGCGAACCTGTTCTTTCGCATCTGCTGGTGCATCATTTCGTTGCCTTCCTGGCCCTTTCTCCCCTGACGCACGTTGGTCACCCGTTGCTCAATGGATCGGAAAAGGACGCTCCGGACTTGAGGGACCTAGGGCCCGAACACGGACGCAGCGTCGGACAACAGACGAACTCTTGACGCCGTGGTCACAGACAGCGACCCGTGCGCGCTGGCGGTCAGTGCAGGTCGGTCAGTGCAGGTCGGTCAGTGCGAGCGGCGGCGGGCCAGCAATGCGGCTGGGGCGAGGCCGAGACCGGCCATCAGTGCGCGGGCATGGGCGCGGCGTGGGTTCCAACGCAGTCGGCGGATCGACAGCCACAGGGCGCGCCGCACCATTGCCGTGTCGCCGAATCGGAAGGCGAACCGGAGCCGATTGCGTTCTTGCAGGTATCGAGCCCGCTCGCCGAGCTGCGAGGTCGAGGCACTGACTCTGTGCTGCACCCTGCTCGCAACAATGCACCGATATGTCCAGCCCTGCTCGGATCCTCGTCGGGCCAGGTCGACGTCTTCGTAGTACAAGAAGTACGAGTCGTCGAACCCGCCTGTGGTCTCCAGGAACTTCGACCGGAACAGGACCGCGCCACCGGTGAACGACTCGATCAGGCGGTCCGCTGCGAACTGCGGGCCATCGATCGCGCCGTAGCCGATGTCGGTACCCGCAGCATCGATGCCGATCTCCACGCCGACACTGTTGACGAGCACCGGGTCGCTACCGGCCAGCAACAACTTCGGTTGCACCGCCCCTACACGCGAGTCAGCTTCGAGCGCGGCGAGCAACGGCTGAAGCCAACCCGACTCGACCTCGACGTCGTCGTTCAGCAACGCGACCGAAGTGGCTCCCAACGCGGCCGCTCTGCGAAAGCCCACGTTCGCGCCGCCACCGAATCCAAGATTGCTGGCCGGCCGGATCAGTTCGACGTCGACGCCGACGACTGCGCCGGTCCCGTTGTCGACGACGATTATCCGATCGGTTCCGCCGGCAGCGAGCACCGAGGCGATGCATGCATCGAGCATGGCGGCCTCGGCCGAGAAGGTCACGATGACGACCGCAATCACCCGGCCATCAGATCACAACTGGTCACGGGCGCATCGACAATCCATCGATTGCTTCACTAGCGTTCGGCGCATGACCGGAACCATGTTCATCACCGGCAATGCCGACGCCGATCAGTTGCTCAACACCGATGGCACCGCAGTGCTGATCGGCATGTTGCTCGATCAGCAGGTGCCGATGGAGTGGGCGTTCATTGGCCCGTCGACGCTGCATGCTCGCCTCGGCCATCTCGACGCCTCGAAGATTGCGGCGATGGATCAAGAAGCGTTCGTCGCCGTGTGTTGCGCGAAGCCGGCGATTCATCGCTTCCCCGCCTCGATGGGTCGTCGGATCCACGATGTGTGCACCGCACTGGTCGAGCGTTTCGACGGGCGCGGCGAGGCGGTGTGGGCCGATGTCACTAGTGGGGACGAGCTCTACCAGCGGCTGCGCAGCCTGCCCGGCTACGGCGACGAGAAGGCCAAGATCTTCGTGGCGATCCTTGGCAAGCGGTTCGACGTTCGACCACGGGGCTGGCAAGACGCGGCCGGCAAGTTCGGCGACGACAGTCCGCGCAGCGTCGCCGACATCACCGATACGACGTCACTCGGAAAGGTTCGCGAGTGGAAGAGGGCCGCCAAGGCAGCCAAGAAGGACAAACAGGATCGGCCGGTCGGCTGATCGCTAGGGCACGAGGATGTCGGACGAGACGGGTGGAAACTCCACGTCGGCAGTGCCCAGCGGGAACACCGGCACATCGGCGGTCACCGGAGCCGATCCGGACGGAATCTCGACGAGGCCCTGCGTCGTCAACACCTCGGCCGGTGCCTGGATGACACCGATCGTCGGCGGTGTGGAGGTGTCGGGGTCGCGGTCGTCGTTGGATCGAGAGAAGCCGTATGCAACCAATGCTGCAGCGGCGACCACGCCGACCGTTGTGGCGATGAGGCTCGTGCGCGATCGTCGCTTTGATTCGACCGGTTCCACCACGACCACGACCCTATCGAGGTGAGCCGGTCCGCGGGCGACAACCGATCGCTGGTCTGGCTCTCGGCAACCACCGCATTCGCGATCATCGGCTGCACATGGGCATTCTCCATCGCGCGGTATGGAGGGCCCGACGAGCCGGCTCACCTCATCCGCTCGGCTGCGGTGGCGCAGGGCGACATACTCGGCAGGCCCGTCGACGGGCTCGAGCCCGGGTATCGACAGGTCACCGCGCCCGCCACGCTCGCTTCGGGTGACCCGGCCTGCTTCCGGCACGACGAGACCGTCACCGCATCGTGCACTTCGGTGTCGTCGAGCACAGCCGACATCAACGTTGC
>JAYTZE010000091.1:0-2105 GCA_043742385.1 Ilumatobacteraceae bacterium | reverse complement strand
TTGTGGCTGTTCTCGAGCTCGACCCGGAACATTGCATTGGGGAGAGATTCGAGGATCGTGCCTTCGAGCACGATGGCGTCGTCTTTTGGCTTGGGCAGGGTGGGCCTCTTTCGAACGGTGTTCAGTGCAGCTCAGAACCTGCTGCGCACGCGCGAAGCTGACCTGGGCCGAGGTGCAATGCTATCGCCCGGGAAACTCAACGCCAAGTGGCAAGCCCGATGAATTCAGAAGGCAGAATTCATCGGGCAGAGTTCCGACGAGGAAAATCGTCGGCACGCGAGGCCCTCGACGGGGAAGAATCATTCCGATGTCTCCTGCAACTTCTCGTTGGCGCGCCCTCGCGGCCCTGCTGCGACCCGACGCCGGCCGTTGGGTCGGTCTCGGCGCGCTCGTGGCCGCGGGATCAGCATTGATGCTGACGGGGCCGCTGATCGTGCGCGGAATCGTCGACAAGGCAACGGATGGCACCACGAGTGGCCAGCTGACCCAGCTCGCTGCGTTGTTCTTGATCGTGGCCGTCGCCACACAACTGATCAACATGGCCGTTGCGTGGATGGCCACGATCACGGCGTGGCATACCACCAACGGCATCCGCATCCGGCTGGCTCGCCATGTGTTGGGCCTCAGCCACGCCTTTCATCGTCAGCACACGCCGGGCGAATTGATCCAGCGAGTCGACGGCGATGTCACGTCGGTCTCCGACTTCATGGGCCGAGTCATACCGCGCGCTGCCGGCGCGTTGTTCACGATGGTCGGCATGGTCGGAGTGTTGATCGTCGTCGACTGGCGGCTCGCACTCGGCGCTGTCGTCTACATCACGCTGGCCGTCGCCGTGATCATCCAAGGCCGGCATCGCGCTGTGGGCGAGTCGTCCGACGAAATGGGGTCGTACGCCCGGTTATACGGAGGCATCGAGGAGCGGCTCACCGCAGCGGAGGATCTCCGCTCCAACGGCGCCGGTGGTCACGCCATGTGGAGGTTCGTCGAAGACAGCGCCGATGCGTTGGGCAGCGCCGTGCGCCGCGAGAAGGCATTCCTGAGGATGTGGTGGGCGGTCGACGGTTCGGTCGGTGCCGGGTCGGTCGTTTCGCTGATCGTCAGCGCGATGTTGGTCAGCCGAAACGTCATCAGTGTCGGCGACGCATTCCTGTTGTTCCAATACGTGCTGTTGCTGGCACGACCACTGGAAGACATGGTCGATCAGTTGGAAACCGTGCAAAAGGCCAACGGAGCAATGGTGCGGGTGATCGACCTGCTGGCTGTCGAGCCAGACATCCGCGACACCGGCACGACGCTTCCGCCAGGCGGACCACTGAGCATCGAGTTCGAGGACGTTGGTTTCGACTACGGCGACGATCAACCCGTGTTGCAGACGATCACCCTGCAATTCGCCGCCGGTCGCTCGATCGGCATCGTCGGTCGCACCGGCAGCGGCAAGACCACCCTGTCGCGACTCGTGTTGCGACTGGTCGAGGCCTCCAGTGGCACCGTTCGGCTGGGTGGAATTCCGATCGACCGGATACCGCTCAGCGAGCTCCGGCGCCGAGTCGCTCTCATTCCGCAGGAAGTCGAACTGCTCAGTGGGTCGATCCGCGACAACGTCACCCTGTTCGACAACACACTCTCCGACGACGCCGTGGAGTTGGCGCTGCGCAACGCCGGCCTTGGCGGGTTGGCCGACGGCGGCATTCATCGGCAGCTCGGCGCCGGCGGCGCTGGTCTGTCGGCCGGCGAGGCTCAGTTGCTCGCGCTCGCCAGGGTATGGCTTCGAGATCCCGACATCGTCGTGCTCGACGAAGCTACCGCCCGCATCGATCCCGCAACCGAAGCGCTGCTCGAGAGCGCAGTGACCCGGCTGACATACGGACGAACGACGGTGATCATCGCCCACCGGCTGTCGACACTGCGCAACGTCGACGAGATCGTCGTACTGGACCATGGTCGCATCGTTGAACAGGGCGAACGCGTCGATCTGGCCGACGACATCGATAGCCGCTACCGCCATCTGTTGGAGTTGGCGCACGACGACGACGTGGTGACGCCATGAACGTGTGGCGTCTCGGCTGGCGTGTTTCACAGCACGAACCGCGTAGCTTCTGGTCCGG
>JAYTZE010000090.1:0-8463 GCA_043742385.1 Ilumatobacteraceae bacterium | reverse complement strand
CGGTCGCACACGAGGACGACGCCGAACGAGCGGTGCGGGCAGCGCTGCGCATGCAGGCGACGTTGGCGAACTTCGTCGGTACGTCAGGTCTTTCCGGGAGCGCCGGCATCCGCATGCGCGTCGGTATCAACACCGGCGAGGTCCTCGTCGGAACGTTGGCGGGAACCGAGTACACGGCGATGGGCGATGTGGTCAACACCGCGTCGCGTTTGCAGAGCGCCGCGCCACCCGGCGGGATCCTGGTCGGCCACACCACCTATGTTCTCGCTTCACAGACCATTCGTTTCGAGCCTGCAGGCGAGCTCGACGCCCGAGGCCGCCAGCAGAGCGTGAAGGCCTGGCTCGCCGTCGAGACCACGGCGCCGCCGGGGAGCCGATCGCGACGCGGGCGCAGCGGACCACTGATCGGCCGCGCGCCGGAGTTGGCGATCGGTCGGGCTGCGCTCGACCTCGTCAGCATCGCCAACCGCAGCGTCCTGCTGGCAATCTCCGGCGAGAACGGCGTGGGCAAGTCACGCCTCGCCGACGAATTGATCGACCACCTCCACAACTCGGTCGACGCCGCTGTGTTGGAGGGCGCTTGTGTGCCGTACGGCGAGGCCAACGTGTGGTTCCCCATCGCCAGCGCGCTGTGCCGCTATCTCGACCTCGACACAACACTGCCCGTCGACGAGATCCGCAACGTCGCCCGCCAACGCGCTACCCAACTGCTGTCGAATGTCGACGAGGCCGAGATCGAGCGGATGGTCGACGTCTTCGTGCACCTCGTCGGCCACCCATCGACCCTCGACAAGCTCGAGGCGCCAGAGGCACGGGCGTCGATCCATCGTGCCGTGGCCAGGGTGTTGGAACTTCGCACGCAGGATCGCCCGGTGGTGCTGTCGATCAACGACCTGCACTGGGCCGACCCGGCGCTGATCGGGTTGCTCGAGCACCTCATGACGGCACTGAGCCGCAGTCCATTCGCGCTCATCACCGCCATGCGGCCCGGCAGCGACGTCGCTTGGCCGCCTCACACCGAACGGGCCACCGTCGTCTCACTGAACCTGCAACCGCTCGGCCAAGCTGCGACCGAGGAGCTGGCTGCGCAACTGCTCGCCGACCAATGCGCTGATCCCAAATTGCTCACGGCGCTGTACGAACGAAGTGGCGGCAACCCCCTGTTCCTGCACGAACTGGCCGCACTGGCCGCGGCGGGAGGTGGTATCCGCGAGTTGCCCAACTCGCTGAGGGCGTTGATCATCGCCCGACTCGATCAACTCTCGCCTGACCAGAGGCAGATCATCGAGAATGCCGCAACACTCGGCACGGCGGGATCCATCGCTTCGCTGCAAACGTTTGCCAACGAGTTGGGGCAGCGCTTCGATCCCGCCAAAGTCCGCGAGCTCGACGACCTCGGGCTACTCGAGGTGCGCGGACGGCGATGGGAATTCCGCAGCGACTCGGTGCGCGACGCGGCGTACCAAACACTGACCAAGGCGGCGCGCGCTCGACGCCACGCCGGCGTGGCCAAGGCGATGGCCAACTTCCCTGCCGGCCTCGATGACCGCGCTCACCACACAGCCACGGCTGCCGAGTTGGTGAAGGAACTTGGACCCGTCGAGGGAGTTGCCCGCAACATCGCCGACGAAGCGGTGCAACTGCTGGCCGCTGCCGCCGAACGCGCCGATGACAACGGCAACATGCGCGTCGCCATCCGCCACTCCACCCGCGCCCTCGAGCTGCTGCCACCGGGTGCTGACCACGAGCGGCGGCGTGTTCAGCTACAACTCATCAGGGCCGGGGCGCTGCTCGATCTCCGTGATTTCGACGCGGCGCGCATCGATCTCGACAGTGCACTGGCCAGCGCGGCACAACGCGGCGACGTGGCCGCACAGGGCGACGCCCACCGCCTGCTCGGCAGCATGCATCATGCCGCCAGCCGGCTTGCCGAGGCGCGACTCGAACTGGGCCAAGCGGTCGATCTACTCCGAACCGTCGAGCGGCCCGATCGCCTCGCGCGCGCACTGCGAGCTCGCGGCTTCATCGAGTTGTTCGGCGGCTCGCTGACCGAGGCCGAGTGGTTCTTCGGCGAGGCAGACACGCTGTATCGCCTGCTCGACGACCAGCGCGGTCTGGCCTGGCTCGAGCAGCACCGAGCGTGGATCTCGTTCCTCTCGGGGGACATGGCGATGGCGCGCGATCGGCTCAATCATGCCGCCGACACCCTCGACAAGCTCGGCGACCGCGGCGGGGTCGGATGGGCGTTCGGCCTGCTCGCCTTTGTCGAGTTCTTCGAACGCCATTTCGCCGAAGCCGAGGCCTTGGCCGAGTTGGTCATACGCGAAGCCGACCAGCGCGGCGACGAGTGGGCGGTCGGAATGATGCAAACGCTGCTCGCCGATCTGCGTCTCTGGCAAGGCGACCTGAGCGACGCCGCCGAGCTCGCCGAGCAGGCGCGGTCACGATTCAAAAAGCTCAACGACAAGTTCGGGTTGATCCAGGCAACGGCGCCGTTGCTCCGCGCCCAGATCGCCCTTGGTCAAGCAGGTGCCGCACAGCGAACCACCGAGGAACTGCTCACACTGGCCGACATGTCGGTGCAGGGTCCGTTTCCGCTGATGGCGGTGGCCGGTGCGGCGATGCACCGCGGTGACGGAGCGACTGCCGTGGCGATCGCCGATCGAGCCATCGCCGAGACCGATGAGAGGAACGGCGCGGCGTTCGAACCGCACATTGCTCGACTAGTTGGATTACTGCAACTCAGTCGAGTCGACGAGGCCATGGTTGCGTTCGTCGAACTCGACCCAAAGGCGCTAACACACCCCTTCACCAACGCCGCCGCCGCGCTGCTGTACGCCACGCTGCGCTCGCCCGTTGAGGCGCTCGAGCATGCAGAAGAGGTGGCCAACGCCGCGGGTGCGACGTATCTCGACGAGGTGTTCGCGTACATCGGCGCTGCCAGTGCTCACGCCCAACTCGACGACCGACCGCAAGCGACGCTGTCGATCGAGGCAGCAGTCGTCAGAGCGCTCGACGTTGGAGATGTGGTCGCGATCGCTCTGGCCACCAACGCGTACCAACATCTCGTCGGCCGGCCACATCCTGCCTTCGATCAACCGACGCAACTCGAAGCCGGATGGCTCAACGTGATCGACAATCTGCCGGCGGGCGTCCGCACCGGCTGAGCCGGATCAGCCAGCAAGCGTGTCTCGGCGCCTCCACGGCAGCTCCGATAGAAACTTCGCTGCCGCCGGATGTGGATCCATCGGGCGTTGCTCGGCGGGCATCGCTGCCACACGGGGGCCACGATGCACCTGGCACCCCGGGCACCAGTACAGCAAGCGCGCCTGTTCGCCGAGACGGCGAACCTCGATCGTGTCGCCGCACCGCTGGCAACGTTGTCCGTTGCGGCCGTAGACCGCAAGCTCGGATCGCTGTTCCGAGGCCGCCGCCGACGTCGGGTACACATTGGCGTGGAGCACCTTGGTGGCCGTTGCGATGATTCGCTGCATGTCGCTGCGAGCCAGCATCGACACCGGAGCAAGCGGATGCTGCCCGCATGCCCACAGGATCTCGCTCCGAAACACGTTGCCAACGCCACATGCAACCTGCTGATCCAGCAAGGCCTCGGCGATGGGAGCTTCGAGATCGCTGTACTCACACAGGGCGTCGACAGCCGACCCGAGATCCGGCGACGACGCACACAAGTCGGGGCCGGTGCGACCGAAACCGGGATGCCGATGCGTATCGAACTCGCGGTAGGTCTCGACTGTGCGCGCCCCGAAACACACAGCAGAAAACGCGTTGACGTTGATGCTGACGCGGAGCTGCGACGACGGCTTGCGCCAGCGCTCGCCAGTTCGGTACAGGTGCCACGCTCCGCCGAAAAGCATATTGGTGTGCAGGATCAGACCGTCGTCCCACACCACGTCGAGTTGCTTGCCATGGCTCTCGACGAGCTCGATCACGCGTCCCGCTGCCGGCGCGGGACCATCGAGATGGGGTGCCTCGAACGACAGCACAGCCCTGCCTACCAGGGCCGTTCGCAGCGCAGCGGCCGTGCGGTGAATCGCTTCCCCCTCGGGCACAGCCGCATGGTAGTCGGGGGGCAGCGGACGGGCGCGGCATGCTCACCGGTATCGTAAGGCCATGTCTGCGCCCGACGACGACGCTGCGATCGAACCGCTGCAGGCCTTCGATCCCATTCCAGCGGCGCGCCGGCGCCACGGCACTGCAGGAGCCATCGTCGCGGCGGGCATGTTTGGACTCGACCAAGCCCTCGGTCGCAAGCCGAAAGAGGAAGCTCCCATCGTGATGGCCGCTAGCGACGAGCCGGTCGACATCGACAACGACGGCATCACTGTGCCGGTCGACGACGTCGTGTCGGTGATCGCGCCGCCACAACCGAGATCCGACCCGCTGCCAAGTCGCCGACGACGTGGAAAGAGGCGATAGACCTCGGATGAGACGTCGAACGCTGGGTGCCGTTCTTCTGGTCATCACCGCAGTGGTGGGGTCACTAGGCATTGGCACCGCGCCGCGAGTTGCAGCCCAATCGCCGAATTCGCGCACCGCTGCGAACACCGATCCCGAGCTACGCGTCGAGGTCGATCGTGCTCTCGCTCGGCGGGTGGTCGGTCGTCGCGACCCGCTCGTGTCGATTGAAGTTCTGACCACCGACACTGCAGCGGTCGACAAGGCCGTCAATCGACTCGGTGGCACCGTCACCGGTTCCGTCGACGGCCAGCTGGTGCAAGCCCTCATGCCCGCCGGGGCTGTCGATGGTCTGTCGTCGGTCGACGCTGCCGAATACGTTCAGCTCCCCCTGCGAATCAACCGTTTGCCGCGCACCGAGGCAGTTGGTGCTGGCCCAGTCGTGGGCGACGAGGTGGCATTGACCAATGCCGGTTTGTGGCACCAGGCCGGCATCACCGGCAACGTGCGCGTCGGCATCATCGATTTCTTCGATCTCAGGTTTTGGAACACTGCTGAGATCGGACCGGTGCCCGATGCCGCGCACCAGTTCTGTCGCGACGTGACGCACGGCTTGTGCACCACCGGGCAGATCAATTCGTTGATGGGCGACCGTCACGGTGTCGCCGTTGCCGAGATTCTCAAAGACATGGCGCCGGATGCCGAACTGTTCCTTGCAACCACGGCGACCACGGCCGAGACTCAGACGGCAATCGACTGGTTCGTCCAAAATGACGTACACATCATCACCCGCTCGCTCGGCGCACCCTACGACGGACCTGGAGATGGCACCGGCCCACTCGACGCCGTCGTCGACAACGCCGGGGCTCACAGCATCACGTGGTTCAATTCCGGCGGCAACGACGCCGAGTCCGGCTACGGGCGCTACACCGACGGCGTCGATGCCCAGGGCTACGTCGACTTCTTGAACGGTCCCGGAGTCGACACCATGCTGCGCATCACCCCGCAGAGCGGCGGCGTCGCATTCGACGGCATCCGCTGGGCGAACGACTGGCACCTGCCGGCAGGCCAGATGACCGACTACGCGGTGGAGGTCTGGGTGGGCAACGCCGAGAACTCGGCGACGCGCATGGGCGATCTCGACGATCCGCAGATTGATGGCGCCCCTCCGCTTGAGGCTGTCGACCAATCCTTCAGCATCGGCTCCGGGCAAGCGCTGTTCCTGCGCATTCGCGCCAAGGCCCACTACTCGCCGTCGGCGCCCGACACCATCGAGGTGGCCACGTTCTACGGCCAGGTCGAGGCTGGCCGAACCTCCGCTGCGTACAGCGGAGCCAAACCGGTGGTCGATTCGCGTAACCCGTCGCTGGTCGCCGTCGGCGCGATCGATCCAGCGAATGGTGCAACAGGCATTGCCCCGTACAGCTCGCGCGGTCCGACCAACGACGGACGTATCAAGCCCGATGTCACTGCGCCGTCATGTGTGGCAAGCACGATCTATCAGGGGTGCTTCGACGGCACCAGTGCGGCGTCCCCGGCAGCAGCGGGCATGGCGGCATTGTTGATGAGCCGCGGCCTCGCGGTTCCGGGCATGCCGCTGGCCGCACTGATCAAGCATCTCGTGATTGATCGTGGCGACGCCG
The DNA here is from genome assembly GCA_043742385.1 of Ilumatobacteraceae bacterium. GTDB lineage: Bacteria > Actinomycetota > Acidimicrobiia > Acidimicrobiales > Ilumatobacteraceae > JAENVT01. The sequence goes on along the minus strand of JAYTZE010000090.1, from coordinate 2,404 downwards.
GGCCCGACAATGCATACGGCGCGGGCGAGATCCGATTGCCGTCCATACCACCGGCCGCCGCGGATTCCCGGCCGAGTCGGTTCGAGGCCCTTGACGCACCGATTCGTCTGCTCGATACGCGACCTGAATCGTTCGTCGGCCCACCGAATCTGGTCGGTCCATACGCTCAGTATTCGATCATCGATCTGCCGATTTCATCCTCGGGTGTCATTCCCCCGACCGCCACCTCCGTCGCTGTCAACGTCACCTCGACCGACGCGGTCAGCCAGTTCTACGTTCAGGCACTGCCGACCCTCGGTGGTGCCATCGGCGGCTTCTCGACGGTCAACATCGCAGCTCCAGGCCAGATTCGACCGAACTTTGCCATCGTGCCCCTCGGTCAGGGCTCGATCTCGATCTTCATACCAACCGGTGGCAACATCATCGTCGACGCGATGGGTTACTTCATGCCCTCCGACGCAACAGCAGGCGGACGCTTCGTACCGATCAACCCGCGCCGAGCTCTCGACACACGCCCGGGGGAATCAGGTCCCGTTCCGTCCGGCTGGAGTCCGCACAAGCCAGCCATCGGCGAGGCCGTCAGAGTCGACGTTCCCATCGGCATCGGAGTGCCCACAACCGGAGTATCCGCTCTGGTCGTCAATGTCACGGGCACAGAACCGATTGGCGCGGGCTATCTACAGGCCTTGCCGACGGGCACTCCACCAGGGCAAACGTCAACCGTGGACTACGTCGCAGGCGAGACTGCCGCCACACATGCGATCGTGCCCCTCGGGGCCGGTGGAACCATCAGTGTGTTCACCTCCCACAGCTCTCACATCGTCGTCGACGTCATGGGTTACATCAGCGACGGCACGCAACCGGTCAGCGGTGGGCTTTTCGTACCCGTGGCACCCAGCCGCTTCTACGACAGCCGGTTTGCGCCACACTCGATCCACGCCGGCCAGTCGACAATCACCGTGCCGTTGGCCGGATCCTCCTTCAGTGTGCCGCCCGGTGCCGGGGCGATTTCAATGAACCTCACGTCGGACCAAGCGACGGGCACCGGCTTCGTCACGGCCTATCCGACCGACGGCACATTCCCGCTCGCATCGAACCTCAACTACGTCGCCGCGACGCCAGTGGCCAACGCCGCATTGATCAAGCTCTCGGCCGGCGGAACGTTGAATACCTTCGTCAATGTCTCCACACATGTCATCATCGATGTCAACGGCTACTTCACAGGAACACAGTGAGCGAACAACTCGATACCAAAACCGGCTGGCTCGACAACGAGCTGCTCGACAACATCCGCGCCAACGTGCCCCTCGTCTACGTCGACGCCGTGCCCGTGCGAGTCAACGAGGTCGGCGTTGTCACCCACATCGGTTTGCTCCTGCGCCAAGGCGCCGACGGCACGATCAGCCGCATGGCCGTCAGCGGTCGAGTGCTGTACGGCGAGCGCGTACGCGATGCGTTGCTGCGTCATCTGGAGAAGGATCTCGGCCCGGTGGCGTTGCCGCGTGTCCCACCAGAGGTCGCCCCGTTCACCGTGGTCGAGTACTTCCCCGACCCCGACATCAGCGGCTTCCACGATCCTCGGCATCACGCAGTCAGCTTGGCGTTCGTTGTGCCCGTAGCCGGAGATTGTCAACCCACGCAGGAAGCGCTCGACCTCGGCTGGTACACGCCAACGGAGGTCATGACCGAGCAGGTGCGCCGGGAGATGACCGGTGGCCACGATCGGCTGATCCGGCTCGCCCTGGCCCACGTCGGCCAGCTGCCCTGACCTAGTCGGCCAGCACCAAGCAGAACGGATGACCCGCCGGATCGAGGAAGACCCGAAACGCACCGGGTTCGGGCTGGACCTCGGCCTTGCGTGCACCCAGTGCAACGACAGCTGTTTCGCCGGCATCGAGATCGTCGACGTCGAAATCGATGTGGGCCTGCTGCGGATGCTCCGAACTCGGCCACTGCGGCGGCTGATGATCAGGGGCCAATTGAAATGCCAGCGTCGCGCCGTGATCGCTGCGTAACTGCACCCAGTCACCATCGTCGCGATCGACTTCCCAACCCGTGATGCCAGAATAGAAGTCGGCGAGTCGGCGAGGCTCGGCACAGTCGAGTGCGAAGACAGTGAGCTTGGCGATTGCGGACATGCGGCGATCGTAGTGTCAACCCGTCGACAGCTCGACCAGCTTGGCGACCGTATTGAGGTTGCGGGCCGTGCCTCGCACGCCGAGCCGCTTCTCGAAGTAGTCGAGCGTCATCTTCGACCGTCCGGAGCCGTTGGGGTAGTGAGCGAACAGTTCGGAACCGAGTAACTCGAATCGATCGGGCACAAAGCGGTCGCGTTCCAAGCGGGCAACGGTGTCGGGCGACGGCACATCCGCGAGAAACGTGACCAGGACGCGCGTCGTGTTCG
>JAYTZE010000089.1:0-4304 GCA_043742385.1 Ilumatobacteraceae bacterium | reverse complement strand
TCGACGACTGGCACGCCGGTATCAGGAACGAGCTCGATCTGGTCTTCTACGCGTGCAAGATTGTCTGGCCGCATCTCGTCGCCCGGCGTGGGGGAAGCATCATCAACATTGCCTCGATCGCCGCGATCCGTGGGGCCGCGTTCTTCCATCAGCCCGCGCACGGAGCCGCCAAGGGCGGTGTGCTGTCGTTCACCTACCACCTCGCCGCTGCAGGTGGGCCGCACCGCATCCGCGCCAACGCGATCCTGCCTGGCCTCATCCGGACACCGTCGACGGAGTTCCTCTTCGCATCTCCCGACTCCCCCGGCAGCATGCTGGCTGCAGCCAACCCGTTGGGTCGGGTCGGTGAAGCCGACGACGTCGCCAAGCTCGCCGTCTTCCTCGCCTCGGACGACGCTGCATACATCAACGCGGCCGCGATCCCGGTCGACGGCGGCCAGTCCGTCATCGAGTAACACTCGAACTTCTCGTGAAACGAATGCAGCAGTCGCGTCGTACCATCTCGACGTGGACGTCTTGGCCGAATTGGCCGCCTCGATCGGAAAAGATCCTGCACAGGTAGCCGGCCACGCGCGCCAGATTTCGGCCGCGGCGCGCGGCGCGATGGACTGGCCCCGACTCAGCCGCGCTCAGGCGGTGCTGGGACGCGCCCTTCGCATGATCGGCGAGATCGAGCTCGCTGAGCAGGCGCTCGACGAAGCCATCTCTGCTGCACAGCGTGCGAGTGATGACGAACTGGCTGCCGATGCTCACCTGGCGCTCGCCGGCGTGCTGTCCATCGCCGGGCGATGGCCGTCGGCATTCGCTCACCTCGACGTCGTCGACCGACTCGGCTCGAAGGAGCTGCGCAATGTTGCCGAGCTGCAGCGCGCGGCTCTCTGCAGCGACGCGGGAAGGCTCGACGAGGCACTGCAGCTCCTCACAGGTGCCATACCCCGGCTTCGCCGCGAACGGAGATCGCACCAGTTGGCTCCCGTGCTGGCCAACCGAGGTGGGATCCGAGTACGTCGGGGCGAGCTCGCCGCCGCGATCTCCGACTTCGAGGAGGCAGAGGCTCTGTATCGCTCCATCGGCCAGGAATTCGCCGCCATGCAGACGCGTCACGACCTCGGGTGCGCTTTCGCCACCCTCGGCGATCTGCCACGGGCGTTGCAGCTGTTCGACGAGGTCTCGGCAACGTTCGTCGAACTCGGCCACGACGCCTCCGTGCCGCTGCTGTCGCGCGCCGAGGCGCTCCTGTGCGGTGGGTTGAGTGCCGATGCATTGGGCTTCTCGCAGGATGCCGCCCGTCGCTTGCACGCCGAGGGCAATCATTCGGCAGCGGCGGAAGCGCTCGTTGCGGTCGCCGAAGCGGCCCGACTCGAGGGTGACTACGCAACCGGCATCGAGGCAGCGAGCCGAGCTCAGGAGTGGTTCGCAGCGCGACAGTCTGTCGGTTGGGAACGAGCTGCCGAGCTGGAGGCATTGCACTCGCGGCACGAAAGCGTTGGCCTCGACTGTGCCACCCTCGATCGCTTGGAGGCCCTGGCCGAAGCGCTCGCGGTCATCGGCGACGTTCGCGGCGAACTGTTCGCCAGGTCACTGGCAGCCGTGGTCGCCTGCGAGCACGGCCAGGTCGACCGCGCTGACCGTCAGGGTCGGCTCGCGGCCAAGGCGGCGCGGCGGGCGCGGCTGTTGCAGGGGCGCCTGGCCAGTCATCACGCCGTGGCGACGGTTCGGTTCGCGCGTGGCGATCTCGACGGCGCACGACGCGAGCTGCGCAAGGCCCTCGATGCACTGGAGTCGGCTCGACACCTTCGAGGTGCTAGCGATGCCGGCTCCGCCACCGTCACTCAGGCCCGTTCCATCATGCACCTGGCGTACCGCATGGCCACCGTCGAAACCCAGCCCATGCGCGCTCTGGCGTGGATGGAGCGTGCACGCGTCGCCGGCTGGGTCTCGCGCGCTGCGCTCCCGCCCCACGACGATGCTGCGGCCGCAGATTTCGCGCGCCTTCGCGCCGTCGCCGGCGACCTGCGACGCGCCGAACTCACCGGGGAGCCGACGGGGGACCTCCGGCGAAGGCAGGCACTGCTCGAGCAATCGATGCGAGCCGAGTGGTTGAAGGAGCCACGGCACAGCCAACACGTTGGGCCGCCGGTGAAGTTGAACGAGCTGAAGGACGTGGTCCGTGACAGTCAGATCGTTTCCATCGCCGCGTCGGGCGATCAACTCATCGCGGTCGTCGCCGATCGGCGTCCAGCCAGGTTGCATGACCTCGGTGATCCCGCAGAGGTACGCCGCAATGCAGAACGCGCAATCGCCGCATTGCGCGGCATGTCGGCCGCAGGAATCGCGCCTGCCGTTGCGTCCGCCCGACACCGTGCATTCACGGCCGCAATGGAGGCTGTCGACTCGGCGCTGCTCGCTCCCCTTCGACTCGAAGGCCCACACGTTGTCCTGGTCGTGCCGGCCGACCTACATGCTCTTGCTTGGGCTGCGCTGCCATCGCTACGGGGTCGGTCGTTCACCTTGGCGCCCTCTGTGACGTGGTGGATGGAGGCCGCGTCGTCCCAATCGGCATCGGTCGGGTCTGCCCTCGTCGTGGCCGGCCCTCGCCTGGCAGAGGCCGACGCCGAGGCACATGGTGTCGCTGCATGCCATCGTCGAGCGACCTTGCTCGTCGGGGCCGAGGCAACGGTCGCCAAGGTCGGTACCGAGATGGCCAGGCACGATGTCGCGCATGTCGTGGCCCATGGGCAGTTCCGCCACGACAATCCGCTGTGGTCGACGATCGAACTCGATGACGGTCAGTTGACCGTCTACGAACTCGAGCGGCTCGGCCACGTTCCGCCAATCATGGTGCTGGCCACGTGCGAGTCGGGTGTCGGCGGCGTGCGCGGCGGCGCTCAGCTACACGGACTGGCAGGCACGCTGCTCACCATGGGTGCGCGCACCATCGTCGCCTCGATCGGGGCGCTACCCGACACCACCGACACGCGCCACGCCATGGTCGCCCTTCACCAAGATCTGGCGCAGGGCTTCAGTGCGTCGACCTCCCTGGCCCGTCAACGATCCGAGGCTGACATCGGCAGCGGGTCTAGTGTGACGGCTGCCGGGCTGGTGACGCTTGGAGTTGGATAGGTATGTCCGCCGGAAGCTTGTCGTCGCGCACGGACGACGAATTGGTCGAAATGATTCGGGCCGGTGGAGCCGGGCGCGAGGCCGCGTGGTCAGACATGCTCCGCCGGTACACGCCGAAGATGTACGGCGTGGCGCGCTCGTTCGACATCGACCAAGCGACTGCGGAAGACCTAGTGCAGACCGCCTGGCTACGGTTTCTCGAACGATCCGAACAACTGCGCGACACGTCCTCGGTCGGTCCGTGGCTCTGCATGATCGTGCGCAACGAGGCCCGGCGCCTGGTGACTCGCCGACGCACGGTGCCGGTCGCCGATGGTTGGGAGACGCGCCCGGCCGACACGCCTCAACCCGCCGCAGGAATGATCGCAACTGAGCAGGCAGTGGCATTGCGCAGTGCGTTCGCCCGGTTGGGCGACGATTGCCGGCAGTTGCTGAGCTTGATGTTGGCCGACCCTCCACTGTCGTACGACGAGATCGCCGCTGCCCTCGACCGCCCTCGCGGCTCACTCGGCCCCAGTCGTCAGCGGTGTCTCGAACATCTCCGACGCCTGCTTCCACCGGGACTCGAGATCGGGGAATGAATGTGACTGTGTTGCATGTGACTGATTTCCATGTATCTGCGGGCGCTGTGCGGGATCATGGCTGGCGTTCTACACCAACGCCGACACCAACTCGAAGAGGAGGGCTGTGACCAACGCTGACAACGAAATGTCTGCATCGGATCGAATCCTCATGGAGGCATTGGCAGAAGCGATCGGCGGACCACGCCCGCCGATCGATCTCGTTGCGCGATGCGAAGGCCTGCTCGCCTGGGCCGATGTCGACTCCGAACTCGCCATGCTCGCCGACCTGCCGGTCGCCGAGGCGGCCGGCACACGCGGAACAGCGTCTGCGGCGCCAACACTCGAGTTCGTCGTCGACGACGGCAGTTGCGTGATCGAACTCAACTCGTCTGAGGGCGGTCTCCGCGGTCAGATTCTCGGCGGTGAAGTACACGTCGTCGTCGTGCGCACGGCGGCCGGGATCATCCATTCCCTGCCCGTCGACGAGCTGGGTAACTTTTCGCTCGAACGACCACCATCGGGGACGATGCGGCTGGAGTTGGAACTTTTTACCCAGGAACGGCGTATCCATACCGACTGGTTCGTCGTCTAGCCAGCAGGACCGAAGGAAACACCAGC
>JAYTZE010000088.1:0-8466 GCA_043742385.1 Ilumatobacteraceae bacterium | reverse complement strand
AGTTCGCCCTGGCTTTGCTGGTCGGACTGTTGACTGGCTCGTACTCGTCGATCTTCATCGCGTCTCCACTGCTGGCGATGTTCAAGCAGCGCGAACCTCGGTTCCGTACGCTTCGCGGCGCGCATGCCACTGGCGCCGAGCTCGAGCGGCTGGTGCTTGGCGGATCGCCGTCGGCGAGACGCGACGTGGGGCGGCAACGCACCGATGTCGCCGAACGTGACGTGTTGGTGCCGGCCACGCAGAGCACACCGGAATCGTTGCTCACCCACCCGCCTCGGCCGCGGAAGAAGAAGCGTCGCACCAGCTGAGCCACGGTAGCGTGAAGCCGTATGGCATCAAACGGCCACTGGCTCACCGAACTCGTCCGCGACATCGACGACTTCCCGACGCCCGGCGTGAGTTTCCGCGACATCACCCCGCTGCTCGGTGACGGCGAAGGGTTTGGTCGGGCGATCAACGAGTTAGCCGACCGGTTCGACGGAGTGCAGGCCGACCGCGTACTGGGCATGGAGGCTCGCGGATTCATCATCGCCGCTCCCGTGGCGTACCGCATGGGTGCTGGATTCGTGCCGGTTCGCAAGGCCGGCAAGCTGCCCTGGGCCGTCGTACGCGAGGAGTACTCGCTGGAGTACGGCCGCGACAAGCTGGAGATTCATCGCGATGCCATTCACCCTTCCGAGCGGATCCTGGTGATCGACGACGTGCTGGCAACCGGCGGCACGGCAGCGGCCACCGTTCGGCTGGTGGAGGCCCTCGGGGGCGTGGTGGTGGGTGTCGGGTTCCTGATCGAACTCGAAGAACTGGGTGGCCGGGCCAAACTCGACGGTCATCGCGTGGAAAGTCTCGCCAGGTACTGAGCGCTGTGGCTGCCGTCGATCGTGTCCTTCCGTGGCGCCGGCACCAGAACGTCACCGCTGACGAGTTGACGCCGCTGCTCAGCGCATACCGGCGTCGGCACCCCAAGGCGCCGGTGGCCATGATCAACCGCGCCTACGAAACGGCGAAAGAGGCGCATCGCAATCAATCCCGGGGCAGTGGCGAGAGCTACATCAACCATCCGCTCGCCGTCGCTCGCATTGTCGCCGACATCGGCCTCGACGAGATCTCACTGGCCGCGGCCTTGTTGCACGATGCCGTCGAAGATACCGAGATCACGATCGCCGATGTCGAGGCGGCATTTGGTGCCGAGGTTGCGGCCATCGTCGATGGCGTGACCAAGCTCGAGCGCCTGCAGTTCGACTCCAAGGAGGCACAGCAAGCAGCGACGATGCGCAAGATGCTTGTGGCCATGGCCCGCGATCTGCGGGTGTTGATCATCAAGCTCGCCGACCGCTTGCACAACATGCGCACCATCGCCGCCATGCCCAGCGAAAAGCAACGACGCATCGCCCAAGAGACGCTCGATATCTACGCTCCGTTGGCTCACCGGCTCGGTATGCAAGAGCTGAAGCAGCAGCTCGAAGACCTATCGTTTGCATCGCTGTTTCCGAAGCGGTTTGCCGAACTCGACCATCTGGTCAGCACCCGTACTCCTGAGCGCGAGGTGTATCTGGCCAAGGCAATTGCCGAGGTCGGTGGACGTCTGCAAGAGCTCAACGTGCAGGCAGAGGTCACCGGTCGCGGCAAACACCTGTGGAGCATCTACGAAAAGATGATGCAGAAGGGCCGTGAGTTCGACGACATCTTCGACCTCGTCGCCATTCGGGTCATCGTCGATTCGGTGAAGGATTGCTATGCAGCGCTTGGCTGCATTCACGGCAGTTACAAGCCGGTGGTGGGCCGGTTCAAGGACTACATCGCGATGCCCAAGTTCAACCTGTACCAAAGCCTGCACACGACCGTGATCGGCCCGGGCGGCAAGGTCGTGGAGGTGCAGATCAGGTCGCGCGAAATGCATCAACGCGCCGAGTGGGGGGTAGCCGCTCACTGGTCGTACAAGGGCGATGGCTCCAGTAGTAGCGACATCGATTGGCTCAACCGCATCATCGACTGGCAGGCCGACATTTCCGATCCCGCCGCCTTCATGGAGAACCTGAAGACCGATCTCGAGCAAGACGAGGTCTTCGTGTTCACGCCGAAAGGACGGGTGATACCGCTACCGGTCGGCTCGACCAGCGTCGATTTTGCCTACGCGGTGCACACTGACGTCGGTCACGCCTGCATCGGGGCCAAGATCAATGGCAGGCTGGTGCCGCTCGGAACCACGTTGCACAGTGGCGACACATGCGAGATCTTCACCTCCAAGGTCGAGTCAGCGGCGCCGTCGCGCGACTGGTTGCAGTTCGTTGCATCGCCTCGGGCCCGTAACAAGATTCGTCAATGGTTCAGCCGCGAGCGTCGTGTCGACATGATCGAAGCCGGCCGCGAGGAACTGACCAAGGAGTTCCGTCGCGAGGGCCTTCCGTTGCAGCGGATCTGGGATAGCAAGGTGCTGACCGACGAGATCAGTGCCAGTTCCTATGCCGACCTCGACTCGGTCCTGGCTGCGATTGGCGAGCACCACGTCTCGGCCCGCTCCATCGCTCAGAAGGTGGCCCGCGGGTTCTCACAGGGTGCCGATGGCGAGCAGTTCTCCGTCGTCTCACCGGCCAGGCCCGATAGGCCCAATCGCCCCCGATCGTCTGTCGGGGTGCATGTCGAGGGCCTCGACGACATCCTGGTGCGCCTGTCGCGGTGCTGTACACCAGTGCCCGGCGATGACATTGTCGGGTTCGTGACACGTGGTCGCGGCGTGTCGGTGCACCGCACCGATTGTGCCAACGCGGAAAGCCTGATGAGCGACCAGGCGGCGCGATTGATCGACGTCGATTGGGATGGCGACCGTACCAAAGCGATCTTCAGGGCAGGTGTTGAAGTCGTCGCGCTCGACCGGTCGCGGTTGCTGCGCGACGTCGCCAACGCGCTCAGCGAGCAGCATGTCAACATCGTTTCGTGCAGCACGCACACCGGCGGCGACCGGGTGGCCAAGATGCGCTTCGAATTCGAACTGGCCGACCCAAGCCATCTCGAATCTGTATTGCGCACGATCAAGCACATCGATGCCGTGTACGACGCCTACCGCCTAGTGCCAGGTAAAGGCGGCTGACCAGGCAACCACGGCCGGTAGCCTTGGCACACAATGCCGGAGTTCCAGACCAGCCCAGGGATGCGCGACATCCTGCCACCCGAGTCGGCTCGCTGGCGGCAGTTCATCACCGTGTTCGCCGATGTCGTCGAGTCGGCGGGGTATGGCCAGGTGATCTCGCCGATGCTCGAGGATCTCGGAGTCTTCCAACGGATCGGTGACGCCACCGACGTGGTCACCAAGGAGATGTACGACTTCGTCGACAAGGGTGGGCGCCATGTTGCCCTGCGGCCAGAACTCACAGCGTCGGTCTGCAGGGCTTTTGTGCAGCATCGGCCGCTGACGCCCTGGAAGGTGTGGTACACGGGTTCGCAGTTCCGGTACGAGAAGCCGCAGCGCGGCCGCTACCGGCAGTTCGATCAGGTGGGCATCGAGGTGCTTGGCGCCGATGATCCGTACCTCGATGTCGAAGTGATCGCCCTCGGCTGGGAGTTCTATCGAGCACTCGGGTTGAGCCAGGTCACCGTGCTGCTCAACTCGCTCGGCGACCCCGACGACCGGGCCCGTTACGTCGCAGCGCTGCAGGCCTACTTCGAGTCGCATCGCAATGCGCTATCGCCGGAGAGCCAGATCACGCTCGACAAGAACGCGTTACGCGTGCTCGATTCGAAACGACCAGCGGATGCCACGATTGTGTCCGCGGCGCCACGAATCGCCGACTTCTACAGCTCCGACGCCGCTGCCCACTTCGAGCGAGTGCAGACCGGTATCACCGCACTCGGCATCCCGTTCACCATCGACGACACCCTGGTGCGCGGCCTCGACTACTACCGCCACACCACCTTCGAGTTCCAGGGCGGCACGCTCGATTCGGCACAGAATGCGTTGGGTGGTGGAGGGCGCTACGACGGTCTCGTCGAGTCGCTCGGCGGACCCGCCACACACGGAATTGGGTTCGCGTTAGGCCTCGACCGCACGTTGCTGGCCTGCGACGATGAAGGCGTGTTCGCGGCGCAACCGTTGATGCTCGACGCGTTTGTCGTGGATACCACGGGGGGAGTCGAGGCATTGCAACTGACCGCCGAACTGCGTGCCGTGGGCCTCACTGCGGACCGCGCCTACGAGAATCGCAGTATGAAGGCGCAGATGAAGGTCGCCGACCGCAGCGGCGCCGCCGTCGCTGTGATCATCGGCAGCAATGAACTCGCCGAAGGCGCTGTTACCGTGCGCCCGCTGCGGACCGACGACGGGCAGCAAATCATCGCCCGTAGCACCCTGATCGATTACCTGAAGAAAGCGCGCCAATGAGCACGACATCCATGCGCACCCACCAGTGCGGCCACCTTCGACCCGAGCACATCGGCCAGACGGTCAGTTTGTGCGGGTGGGTGGCGACGCGCCGGGAGCATGGCGAGAAACTGGCCTTCGTCGACCTCCGCGACCACACCGGTGTCACTCAATGCGTCGTCGACAACTCCGTCGATGTGCGACCCGAGTACGTCCTCAGGGTCACTGGCAAGGTCGCCGCCCGCCCCGCCGACAGCACCAACGATCGCCTGCCGACCGGTGGAATCGAACTGCAGGACTGTCTGGTCGAGATCCTCAACACCGCCGAGGCACCGCCGTTCCCCATCAACGAGCGTGCCGACACGGTCGCCGAGACAACTCGACTGCAGTACCGCTATCTCGACATCCGCCGCGAGCGCATGCAGCGCAACCTGCGGATCCGTGCCGCGGCCAACTCGGCCATCCGCGCGGCGATGGAGGAGCAGGGATTTGTCGAGGTCGAGACCCCCATGCTCGTGCCGAGCACCCCGGAAGGGGCGCGCGAGTTCATCGTCCCCAGCCGCCAGCAGCCCGGCTCGTTCTATGCCTTGCCGCAGAGCCCGCAACTGTTCAAGCAGTTGCTGATGGTTGCCGGCATCGACCGCTACTACCAGATGGCTCGCTGCTTGCGTGACGAAGACCTGCGCGCCGACCGCCAGTACGAGTTCATGCAGCTCGATGCCGAGATGAGCTTTGCGAGCCAGGAAGATGTGCATCGGGCCATCGGCGCGGCTGTCGTGGCCGCGGCTAGGTCCGCTGGTCAGGATCCAGGGGACATCGTCAAGATTACGTGGCACGACGCGATGAACCGGTTCGGTAGCGACAAGCCCGACATGCGTTTCGACATGAACTTGGTCGAGCTCACTGATGCGTTCTCGGCGACCGAGTTCAAGGCGTTTGCCGGTGCGTCGACGATCAAGGGCATCAACGCTGCCGGGAAGGCGGCCGACTACGGCCGCAACAAGCTCGACGCCTTGACCGACAAAGCCAAGTCGATGGGCGCCAAGGGTTTGGTGTGGCTGAAAGTCGCCGAGGACGGATCGTTGGAGTCACCGGTGGTCAAGTTCCTCGGCGAGGCCGAGCAGGCTGCGTTGAGCCAGCGACTCGGTGCTCAGCCTGGTGACTTGTTGCTGATCGTCGCCGACCAATGGGCGACGGCGTGCGAGGTGTTGGGCACGTTGCGCAACGATCTCGGCCGTCCACCGGTGCACGAGGGTCCCTACCGCTACCTGTGGGTGGTCGACTTTCCATTGTTCGTCGGCGTCGACGAGGCCTCAGGTCGGCCGAAGCCTGGACATCACCCCTTCACGCAACCGCATCCCGACGACGTGCATCTGCTCGAGTCCGATCCGTTGAAGGTTCGCAGCCAGGCATACGACCTCGTCCTCAACGGCTGGGAGCTGGGCTCCGGTTCGATCCGAATCCATCAGCCCGAGATGCAGTCGCGCATCTTCCGCCTCCTCGGTATCAGCGATGAGGAAGCCGACAAGCGCTTCGGTTTCTTCCTCAACCCGTTCCGCTACGGGGCTCCGCCACACGGCGGTTTCGCCTTCGGAATCGATCGACTGGTGGCAATCCTTGCGGGTGAGGAGAACATCCGCGAAGTCATCGCCTTCCCGAAAACACAATCGGGCATGGACCCCATGACCAATGCGCCAACCCCGGTCGACCTCAAGCAACTGGTCGACCTCGGCATCCGCACCCTGCCTCCGAAGGCCTAGCCGCACCGCGCCCGTCATCAGACTCTGGAGCGGGAGGGGCGCTACCGTGGCCTACGTGAGTGGTCAGCAGTTTCGAGCGGGTGTGGTCATCGTGGTCCGGCACCCGAATTTGAAGCAGATCATGGCGTTCGAGCGCGCCGATGTCGCCGGAACTTGGCAGTTGCCACAGGGGGGTCTCGAACAAGGTGAGGAACCGATCAGTGCTGCGTGGCGCGAGCTGAAAGAGGAAACGGGCCTGGGTGAGGCGGAGGTGGTTGCCCGTGTCGAATACCCGGACTGGGTCGCCTACGAATGGCCCGACGACGTCATCCGTGAGCACGGTCGTGACGGTCGTCGGCGAGGCCAGGTGCAGAAGTGGTTCCTGTTCGACGCACTGCACGCCGACGTCAGCCCGAGTCCCGATGGCAGCGAGTTCGTCGGCTGGCGCTGGGTTGAACCCACTTGGATGATCGCCAACATCGTCGAGTGGCGCCGCGCCGCGTACCAGCGGGTGCTGGGAACGCTGTGAGCGATCTGTTCACAGCGGCGGCCGAGCAGCACCTCCGCAGTCATGCGCCATTGGCGGCTCGTCTGCGACCGCGCACGCTCGACGACGTTGTGGGTCAAGGGCACCTGGTCGGCCCTGGCAAGCCGCTGCGCCGCCTCGTCGAGCAGGATCGCCTCACGAGCGCGATCTTCTGGGGTCCGCCCGGGACCGGGAAGACTACGCTGGCCCTCGCCGTTGCCGGCAGCACCAAGCGTGTGTTCGAGCAGATGAGCGCCGTGAACGCCGGAATCAAAGATGTGCGCGACGTGATCGAGCGAGCTCGCCAGCGCATCGGCGAGCACGGCAGGGGCACGATCCTCTTCCTCGACGAGATCCACCGATTCAACAAAGCTCAGCAAGACGGCCTGCTGCCCGCGGTGGAAGACGGCACGCTGACCATGATCGGGGCCACGACCGAGAACCCGTTCTTCGAAGTCAACCCGCCGCTGCGCAGCCGCAGCACTTTGTTCCGGCTTGAACCGCTGAGCCGCGACGCCATCGAAGTGTTGATACGACGTGGTCTGCAGGCCGAGGCGACTACAGCAACCGATGCCGCGATCGAACATCTCGTCGACCGGGCCGGAGGCGATGGCCGACAGGTCCTGACGGCACTGGAGGTGGCGTGTGCTCTTGCCGATACTGATCCCGTCGATCTCAGCCACGTCGAGGCAGCACTGGGCACCAGTGCGTTGCGATACGGCCGCGATGACCACTACGACGTGATCAGCGCCTTCATCAAGAGCATGCGCGGCAGCGATCCGCAGGCGGCCGTCTACTACCTGGCCAGAATGTTGGAGGCAGGAGAGGACGCTCGCTTCATTGCGCGCCGGATGATCATCTTCGCCAGCGAGGACATCGGCATGGCCGATCCGCAGGCCCTGCTGGTGGCGGTCGCCGCGGCGCAGGCCGTCGAGCACGTGGGCTTACCCGAGGCGCAGCTCAATCTCAGCCAGGCTGCAGTTCACCTGGCGACAGCACCGAAGAGCAACAGCTCGGCACTGGCTATCTGGAGTGCGCGAGGCGATGTGCAGAACGGGGCGGTTGGTGAGGTGCCGCCGCATCTGCGCGATGCGCATTACAAAGGCGCTCAATCACTGGGTCATGGGGTCGGCTACGACTACCCTCATGACAATCCGCAGGGTTGGGTCGATCAGCAGTATCTGCCGGACGAGCTGCGCGACAAGCAGTACTACACACCGAGTGAACACGGAGCAGAGCCAGACGTGGCAAGGCGAATGGACGAACGCAAATGACCGCCGGCGAACTCGCCGTTGTGTTGGCAGCGGTGCTCTGCTGCCTCGGCTTCGCCGCGCTGATCGTGGTGTTGCTGCGCGTTCTCGACACGATGCGATCGCTGCGCGGTGAGGTCACTTCGTTGCGCCGAGAGACCGGTCCATTGCTGGCCGAGCTGCGTGCGTCGACCGACGACGCCAAGTATGCAATCGCCGAGGCTCGTGACGACCTCGACCGGTTCGATCGTGTGCTGGGTTCGGCCGAGGCCATCAGCGGAGCAGTCGCCGGAGGAAGCAGAGTCGCGCGTGCAGCACTCAGCGCTCCGGTGATCAAGACGGCGGCGCTGGCTACAGGAACATCGCGGGCGGTGCGCCGTCTGCGCCGCAAGGAACGGAGATCGGCATGATCAAGCGAATGACCTGGTTCGTTGGTGGCGCTGTCGCCGGCGTTGCCGGCGTTGGTGTGGCGAAACGGAAGATGAAGCAGGCTGCGACACATTTGACTCCGAAGCACGTCGTTCATGGCGTCACGGCTCGCGTGCGCGATGCGTTCTCCGAGGGTCGCAGAGCGATGCATGCGAAGGAGATCGAGCTGCG
>JAYTZE010000087.1:0-8471 GCA_043742385.1 Ilumatobacteraceae bacterium | reverse complement strand
AGGCGCAGGCGAGGTCGGCGCTGGGCAATCAGCGTCGAGGCCGCAGTTGCCAGTGCGCCGGCGCCAAGGGCGAGGCCGAGATTGCTCAACGGCAGCGCCCGCGTACTACTGCGAACTGCGAGCGATAGTGACGAACGCGACGACGTTGCCAGCTGTGACATCAGTGGCGATGGGTTTGTGATGGGATGAACACCGACGGCCAACACGATGCCGACGAAAACGAGGAGCGCTGCATAGCGCCGCTGGCTCCACCGGGTGAGGGCGATGCCCGCCAGACAGCAGACCAGCAGCGCAAACCCGACAGCGATGATCCGCCCGGATTCCAAGTAGTCCGCTGATGCACTCGTGGCGAAACCTGACGGATCGCGAATGTAGAACAACCAGTAGCCGAGACCTCTGAGTGTTTCGGTGCTGACCGACGTGAACGAGACGGCTTCGAGCGTTTCCGAGTACGACAACACGTCGGCGCCGTGGCGACTCTGAACGGCGAGCATGGCGATCCACCACAGCGATACGCCGAGACTCAGTGCGCCAATGCGCAGCGCAGCCGTCGCAGCGCGCCGCCACGAGATCGAACGTTGCCATGCGGCGTGCAGCAACCACAACACCGGCGCGGGTGCGATCATCGCCAGCGCTGTCGCGTTGGGGGAACCGACGGTGAAGATGACCAGCGCGAAGATTGCTGGATCACGCCATCTGGTACGCGTCGCCGAGCGGATCGTCAAACCCACCAGCCAGCCCAGCGATGCCCATGGCAGAAGCATGAGTGACGTGCGCGACAGGTAGGGGAGGATGTACGGCGAGAGTTGATAGACGAACGCCGCGGTTATCGTTCCGGCGCCGGCCAGCCCGAGATGACGCGCCGCCCAACGCACACCGAGGCCGCCAACGAAGAGCAACGTCGCGATCCACAGGCGATGGGCTATCCAATCCGGCACGCGGAGTTGCTCGAACAACCAGTACCACGGTCCTGACGGCCACAGATAGGTAACGGTCTGGTGCGGCACCCAACCGGCAAACTGTCGGTTGTCCCATGTGTACGGCGCATCCGAGATCAGTCGACCGGGGTCGAGATAGAGATAGAGCTTGGTGTCACTCGGCATCCGCCCAGGGGCAGCAAGCAGTGCAGGAAGATAGGCGACCAGCGCCAACCCCCACACGCCGAGCCGCTGGCCCGACATGTGGCGGCGCCACCTCACGGAATTGCCCCGAGGCCACCGTAGAGGGCGGTCAGGGTCACCAAACCAGCGCTGCACGCACCGATCACGTACGGCCAGAGATCACGACGCACAGAATGCAGGAATGCCCCTGCTGAGATGAGCAACGGAAGTGCCGTATACAAGAAGCGCGGACGTGCAGTCACCGTGTTGGGCACCAGCATCAGCACCAGGATCCCCGCGCAG
Source organism: Ilumatobacteraceae bacterium (assembly GCA_043742385.1). Taxonomy (GTDB): domain Bacteria; phylum Actinomycetota; class Acidimicrobiia; order Acidimicrobiales; family Ilumatobacteraceae; genus JAENVT01. The sequence goes on along the minus strand of JAYTZE010000087.1, from coordinate 7,068 downwards.
TAGGCAACCATCGGTGGCGGCAGGCGCTTGCGATGGGCGAAGTAGATCAGCATCACCATCGCCACCACCGAGACTGCGGTGATGACGTTGGTCGGCGACGTCAACGGGCTGGTAAATGCCTCGAATGTCTTGCGGATTGCCGTCAATCCGTAGCTTGCACCTTCACCCCACGCTTCGGATTGCACCCGAAACCACACGCCGGCCTCGCCCGTATGATGGCCAATCCACAGTTGGAAAGCGATGAAGCCCAATGGAGCAAGCAGTGGCGCTGAGAGAGAACGCCATTCGCGATCGCGACGGATCGCTATCACCGCCGCAACCCCACACGCCAGGACGAGGGCCAACCCGTTCGGTCGCGTTGCCGTGCCGAGCGCGGCTAACACTCCGGCTGCAACCCACCGCTCGCTCGTGAGGCACCACAGACAACCCATCGCGAACACCAGCAGCAACGCCTCGGTGTATGCGAAGGACAGCACGAAGCTGCCGGGAAACACGGCACCCAGCACCATTGCCTTCGCGGCAACCTGGTCGCCGTAGAGCTGCCGGGCGAGCACGCCGAGCAGGAAGATGACCATCGCGCCGAGGACGAAATTGGTGAAGAGCGCGGCGGCTGTATCGCCGCCCGGCAGCACCTTGTCGAGACCGTCCACCAGCAGGGGATAGGCTGGAAAAAATGCCGCGCCGGCGTCGCTGACGCTGTAGGTGACGTTGGGTCGGACGTGCGTGGGATAGCCGAGGCGAACGATGCGTAGATACCAGATCCCGTCCCACGAGGAGAGCACGTCGAGCATCGGCGACAGTGCGGACTTGGGTATCGGCCTCCCGGCGATGTTCGGATCGGCAAAAGGAACGGGGAGCTTGCCGACCAGATTGACATCGGCGCGGATCTCGGCGGCAATGATCGCCGCGCCCGCGAGCACGCACAGCCGCGAGTAGATATAGACCAACCCGGCCTTACGCAGGATGCGATACCAAGTTGCCGACGCGTCGTCAACGGTCGCGCGCTGTGGTCCGAGAGTCTCTGTCATTGTTGGTCGACGGGCCGGGAGGGCCGACGAGAAGCTAACAGAGGCAGGTGATCACCACTGCGCCATCGGGAGGATTCGCTGGCGCGGTCCGAACGAGGGCGGCGTATGACCGTCGAGTTGCAGCAGCCGTACGACCCTGCCGCGCTGGCCTGCGTATGGTTCGAGCAGCTCGAGCATTCGTTCGTCGGTGCCTCGCGATTCGTCGGCGAGCGCATACGACACCAGATTCTTGAGATGAAAGTCGCCGACAGCCACCGCGTCGGGATCGCCCGTCGCCGAGGCCATCACCGAGCCGATCGTCCATGCTCCGACTCCTGGCAGCAGAGCCAACTTCTCGGTCAGTTCGATCGGCGGAAGCGTGGCCCACTTCCACAGCTTGTCGGCGTGTTTGGCGACTGTTCGCAGCGCCTCGGCGCGCCTGGCTTCGATACCCAGCGGGTGAAACCACCAGGGTGGCCGCCCTACGAGCGCAGCCGGCGATGGTGGCAGGCGCAAGCCGGTGTCTGGGCCCGGCGCCGTTTCACCGAGTTCGTGACACAGGCGGTGCCATTGGCCAATCGCCTCGCCGGCTGTGATCCTCTGACCCAAGATGGTGGGCACCAATTCGTGGAACAGCATGTGGCTCGCGCCGAAACGAACGTTGGGATGGTTGCGTTGGGCACGCATCACTGCCGGATGGGCGTCGATGAACTGGTAACCCGTATCGAATGCCCCCGTCATCGCCGATACACGATCGAGCATCCACTCGCGACCCGCGCCCCAAGCCTCGGCATCGACTGCAGCAGCGCTCCACGTGACACGCAGAGTGGCTGGCCCGTCGGGGGTGAATGACGCTCTCCAGAACTCACCCGCACGCAGTCGCGTCGTCGGATCGCCGTTGCCGAACCGGTATGCCGCCAGGCTCGACGCGATCGGGTCGCGATCCCCAGCCGTGCTCACACCTCTCACCACGAGGCGACCGTAGCAAGCCGGCGTCACGCGGTGACCCGCACCGCATCCCACATCTGGCGCACAGTAGCCTCACCCGTCGTGGGTGAGATCGGTGTCGGACGACCCTTCGCCCGACGCCTGACCGCAGTTGTCGCTTGCGGAGCGGTGCTCCGCATCGCTCGCTTCGTGTTCAGCAAGTGGAACGATCCACTGCTGTTGAACGATTCGCTGTACTACAGCGCCCAAGCTCGGCAGCTGGCGCACGGGGTGTGGTTTCGAGAGGTGTTCGTCGATCAGCCGGGCGCCGAGCACGGTCCACTTACGTCGACGTTGATGGCGTTCGTCAGCTGGGGTGACGATCCGTTCAACCGTCAGCGGATGGTCACCGTTGCGTGCGGTATAGCAACCGTGGCGATCATTGGGCTGGTAGCTCGTCGGGTGGCCGGCGATCGCGTCGGACTCGTTGCTGCCGGGCTGGCTGCGCTGTATCCGAATCTGTGGATCAGTGACGGCCTGGTGATGTCGGAGAGTGTCAGTTGCCTGGTGATCTCGCTGATCATGTGGGCCCTGGTGACGTGGACGGACAACCCAACAGTGCGCACCGCGTCGCTGGTAGGGGTAGCCGCCGGCCTCGGTGCGCTGGTGCGCAGCGAGGTCGTGCTGTTCGTGCCCGGAGCTGCAGTGCTGATGTGGCTGGTCACCAAGCGACGCGGGCTCCTGCGACCGTGGACACATGTCGTGGTAGTTGTTGGCACCGCCATCGTGGTGATGTTGCCGTGGCTGATCTTCAACCTCGTCAGGTTCGACGAACCTGTGTTCCTGACGACCAACGAGGGCCCGGCATTGCTGGGCGCCAACTGCGACGACACCTACTACGGGCCGGCTCAGGGCGGCTGGTCTCTGCTATGTCTCTTCGACCCGGTCACCAGACCGAACGAGGATCCGTCGACGCGTTCTGCTCGGCAACGCCACCAAGCTCTCAGCTACGTGCGCCACCACGCCGGCTCGGTGCCCAGCGTCGTGCTGAAGCGACTGGGGAGGTCTTTCGATCTCGTCGCCCTCAACAACATGGTGCTTGGCGACATGGGCGAAGATCGCGAACGGTTGGCATCATGGGCAGGCATCGTTTCGTTCTGGGTCCTCGCGCCGCTGGCCGCACTCGGCGCGGTCAACACTCGTCGGCGCCACCGCGCCGTGTTGCTGATACCCGTGATGATTGCATGTGCAACAACGGTGGTGATCTACGGAGGGCATCGATTTCGGTCGTCGGCCGAGCCTTCGATCGTGATCTTTGCCGCTATCGCCATCGATCGATGGCGGCATCGCCTAGGTCAAGGCAGCGGCTTGCCGTTGAGTTGACCGACGGCAACCGCGACATTGTCGCCGTGGATGGGGTGGTGGCAGGCGACATAATGGTCGGTTGCGATCTCACGGATCTGCGGCTCGTCGTTGCGACAGATGTCGCTCGCTGCGGGGCATCGGGTGTGGAATCGGCAGCCCGGCGGCGGCAGGACTGGTGATGGCGGCTCGCCCTCGATCGCCGTCTTGGTGGTGGCCACGTCGGGATCCGGAACCGGGATCGAGTCGAGCAGCACTCGCGTGTAATGGTGCGCCGGGGCGCGGTACAGGTCGTCGGACGGGGCGACCTCGCAGATCTTGCCGAGGTACATCACGGCGACGCGGTCGCTGATGTTCTTCACCACGGCAAGGTCGTGAGCAATGAAGATCAGGGTCAGCCCGTGCTTTGCTTTGAGGTCTTCGAGCAGGTTGAGCACCTGGGCCTGCACGCTGACGTCGAGGGCGCTTACAGGCTCGTCACAGATGATCAAAGTCGGGTCGAGCACCAGCGAGCGAGCGATGGATATTCGTTGGCACTGACCGCCGGAGAACTGGTGGGGTTGGCTCTCCGCGGCGCGCTGGGGGTCGATTCCGACTTCCTCGAGCAGGGCGTCGACCTTCGACGCCTGTTCAAGGGAGGTACCGCGCTTCCAGATCGACAGCGGCTCCATCACGATGTCGCGCACCTTGCGTCGTGGGTTCAACGACGAGACCGGGTCCTGGAAGATCATCTGCATGCGCGTGCGGGCCTCACGCATCTCGTCACGCCCCATCTCGGTGAGTTGGCGCCCCTCGAAGGTCACCGAGCCGCTCGTCGGCCGCGGCAGCTGCATGATCGCTCGTCCGGTCGTGCTCTTGCCGCAACCCGACTCGCCGACGACTCCGAGTGTTTCGCCTCGGAGCACGTCGAAACTGATTCCGCTGACGGCATTGACCTTCAGACCGGTGTGGCCGACAGGGAATTCGACTACGAGATCCTCGACGCACAGCAGCACATCGCCCTCTGAGCGCAGGTGAGCTTTCCCGGTTCCGGCCATCAAGCTGCCAGCTCGGCTTCGCGCCGACGCCGTTCCTTCGTCTCGTGATACTCGGGGGAGCCGACGGGGTACCAGCATGCATAGGTATGCCGAGGATCCTCGACGGTGGCGATAAGCGGCGGCTCCTGCTCGCGACAGCGGGTCTGGACGTACGGGCACCTCGGAGCGAACCGGCAACCGACGGGAGGATTGACGAGATCGGGAGGTCGGCCACTGATCACGTTGAGCCGTGTATGACTCGGGTCGGCCAGCTTCGGGATGCTGTGCAGCAAGGCCTCGGTGTAGGGCATCTTCATGTTGGCGAACAACTCACGCGTCGGCGCCATCTCGACCAGTTTCCCGCCGTACATCACCGCAATCTCGTCTGTGTGACCAGCCACGACACCAAGGTCGTGGGTCACAAGGATCAGCGACATGTTGCGCTCGCGGCGCTGCTCGCCGAGGAGATCGAGGATCTGCGCCTGAACGGTTACATCGAGCGCGGTGGTCGGCTCGTCGGCGAACAGCAAGGTCGGGCCGCACGCGATGGCGATCGCGATCATGATTCGTTGACGCATGCCACCCGACATCTCGTGCGGGTATTGCTGCAGCCGACGCCCCGGGGCAGGGATGCGCACGTCGCGCATCAGCCTCTCGGCCGTCGCCCAGGCATCGGCCTTCGACATGTCAAGGTGCAGCCGCAGCGGCTCGGCGATCTGGGCGCCGATCTTCATCAACGGGTTCAATGACGTCATCGGATCCTGGAAGATCATCGCCATTTCCCTGCCCCAGATGTGGCGCATCGCCCGCCGTGACAAGGCGCTGATCTCGCGACCTTCGAACTTGATGCTGCCTTGTCGAATCGTGCCTCTCGGCGGCAGCAGGCCCATGATCGAACGGGACAGGATCGTCTTGCCCGAACCGCTCTCGCCGACGATGCCGAGGGCTCTGCCGCGGTCGAGCGTCAACGAGATACCGTCGACAGCGCGTACCACGCCGCGGGGCGTCTGGAAATGAGTGCGTACGTCGTTCAACTCCAGCAGTGGACCATCGGTCGCCCTGGTCGAAGCCTGGATGACGATACTCATACTGCAGCTTCACGGATGTCGAATCGCCTGGCCAGACGGTCTCCGAGCAGATTGAACGCCATGACCGTGCCAAGGAGCATGAGGCACGGGAACACGGTCGCCCACCAAGCCTTCTCCAACCGCCGCCGGTTCGACTCGATCTGGAACCCCCACGACTCTGTGAGACCAAGACCGAGGAAGGCCAGAGCTCCTTCGGCGGCGATCAGGATCCCCAGGCCGGTGAACGCCACGGTGACCATCGTCGGCACCAGGTTGGGCACGATCTCTTTGGTGATGATTCGGCCGTTCTTGGCCCCCAGGCTACGCGCGGCCGTCACGAACTCCCGCTCGCGAAGTGACAGCGTTTGGGCACGTACGATTCGCGCCAACGGGGCGATCGCCAAGATGCTCAGCGTCATGATGATCTGCCATTTGCGCGTCATCCAATCGAGGAATGCCCACGTCGCTTTGATGTCGTCGAGTCGAAAGACGAGCATCACGGCCAAGACCAATGCCGGAATGGCCAGCAGGCAGTCGATGAGGATGGAGATGACTCGATCGATCCAGCCGCGGAAGAAGCCGGCGAGCACACCGAGCGTTCCGCCGATCAGCAGCCCGAGAACCGTCGAAGACAGCCCGATCTGCAGACTGTTGCGAGCGTAGTAGATGCACCTGGCGAACACATCCTGGCTGTTGCCGTCGACGCCGAACCATGCGCTGTAGCCCGGACCGAGCTTGTAGTTGCTCTGCAATCGGCCGGCAACTCGCACCTTGGTGTCGGGATCGCGGATGAACGACAGGTAGTCGGCGAACACCACCAGGAACACGAGAATGCCGAGCCACAGGACGGAGAACAGCACACCACCGCTGGGGAGGCGACGCCACCACGATGGGTGGCGGGCCCTATTGGCAGCCGGCGATGTGACGGCGGACGCGGTCATCGGCGAATCATCCCAGCGATCGCATCTGGCGGATGCGCGGATCGATCAACGCATAAGCAAGATCGACCAACAGATTGACCGACACGACGAGAAGCACGATTATGGCCACGAAGCTCTGCACGGTAAAAAGATCGCTCGACAACACCGACACGACCAGCTGCGAGCCGAGCCCATCGAGATCGAACAACGTCTCGACCACGACCGCGCTGCCGAGCAGGGCGCCGAGATTGGTGCCAACGGCAGTGACGATCGAGAACAACGAGTTGCGCAGCGCGTGGCGCCACAGCACCCGGCCAGGCGACACTCCCTTGGCGCTGGCCAGGGTGATGAAGTCGCTCTGCAGGGTGAGCACCATCTCGGCTCGGAGCAGTCGAGCAAAAATCGCCGCAACTGGAATGGTCAGGGTGAGTGTGGGCAGGAAGAAGTTCCTGACATGCTGCCCGAGGTCGTTCCAGGGGTAGATCTTCTCACCGATCAGCGGGAACCACCCAAGCTTCACGGTGAACAGCAATTGCAGCAATACACCGAGCACGATTGCGGGAACGCCGACGCCGACGAAGGTCATCAAGCTGGCTGCCTTGTCGAACCCGCCATCGCGCTTGTAGGCCTGGCGCACCGCGACCGGAATTGCGATCAACATGCCGAACACGTTGGCGTAGAGACCGAGCAGCACCGTCGTCCAGACCCGGGGCTTCAACAGGTCGGCAACGGCGCGGCTGTTGGCCACCGACTGCCCGAGGTCGAAATC
>JAYTZE010000086.1:0-2109 GCA_043742385.1 Ilumatobacteraceae bacterium | reverse complement strand
ACCAAGTTTGTCGATCGTCACGGCGATCACGCCTGCCAGCACGTTGCCTACGACACGCACGACCTCGAGAAGTTCCAGGCGCACATGCGCGACCTCGGCGGCTCCGCCCGCGGCGGCACATTGGTACGCAACGACGGTTTCGGAATTCTCAAGCAGATGTTTGCGCGCGGCTACTCCGAGGGCGATGCGGCCGAAGCGACCTTCCCGGAGTACGTGCAGCGGCCGTCGCTGGGCGATGTCGACGAGGTGCACATCACATTCGCAGAGGAGACCGGTCGGGGCTTCTACGACCAGATCGAAGATGCTGTCGCCGCCGGCGACGAGGACCCGTTCTTCGATTTCTCGAAGATGCCTGACGACTGGCAGGTCCCGACACCCCTGCCGCTCGTCAATCGGTGATTGGCCGCGCTGATTGGCAGGACCGCTCGGGACGTTTGTCCCGAGCGACAGGGTCACGCGCCTCTCCCCGCCAAGTCGGCTCGTGCGTACCTTCGGGTGTGTGACCTCCACTCTCCGTGTGACCATTCTGGCCGTGACGCTCGCCATCGGCGGCGCGGCTTGCAGTGACGACCCAAGCGACGCAGCCGTGACGACCACGCTGCCGACGGCGGCAGCAGCTGCGACAACGACCACCGTGGCGCCACCACAACTCTTCGACATCGTCGGAACCGCGCTGTCCGCCGGTGTGTTCGTCCAGCTCGCCGGCATGGTCGTGGATGCTGGTTTGACCGAGACACTGCGCAGCGCCGGACCCTTCACCGTGTTCGCGCCAACGGATGCCGCATTCGCCAAGCTGCCGGTCGACGCATTGCACGCTGTGCAGGACGATCCCAAGTTGCTCGCAACGGTGCTGACATTTCATGTCGTGCCCGGGGCGTTGAAGCTCACCGATCTCGAGCCGGGCAAGTTGACGACGGTGGCGGGCCTTGACCTGGAGGTCACCCGCGACGGCGACAGGGTTTTGATCAACGGATTCGAGATCGCCTCGGGCGACGTGGTGGCCAGCAATGGCATCATCCACGTCATGGGCGACGTGCTGCTGCCACCCGGCTGACCTCTGCCCTCCCCCGGGGCGCCCTATACGGGAAGGTCGCCGGTGGCAGTGCGCGTCGAGCCGTGGTCGCGGTAGGCGGCAATCGTGCGCTGGGCGATACGCATCTGGTGCACCTCGTCGGCGCCGTCTGCGAAGCGAGCCCAGCGGGCGTGTTGGTACATGTGGGCGAGCGGCGTGTCGGTGGAGTAACCCAGCGCGCCATGCACTTGGATCGATCGGTCGATGACCCGCCCCAGCATGTTGGCGACGAAGTGCTTCGCCATCGACACCTCCGACTTGAAGTCGAGGCCCTGATCAATGCGGTAGGCGGCGTGCAACACCATCAACTTGGCTTGGTACAACTCCATCGTCGAGTCCGCGATCATCCATTGGATGCCCTGCTTCTCGGCCAGCACCGAGCCATGTGAGTAGCGATACAACGAACGATCGACCATCATGTCGAGGGCCATCTCGGCTTGCGCTATCCAGCGCATGCAGTGCGCCAGCCTGGCCGGTCCGAGGCGATATTGCCCCAGCAGATGACCCTGGCCACGACCGCCGAGCATGTTGCTGTTCGGTACGCGCAGGTCTTCGATGACGATCTCGCTGTGGCCGGTGCCGCCGTGCATGGTCTCGACCTCGCGCACGCGGTTCCAACCCGGCGATGGGATGTCGACGATGAACGCGGTGTTCGCTGCCTGCGGCAGATCAGGGTTGTCCTCGGTACGCGCCAGAAGGATCGCGAACGCTGCCCGACGAGCGTTGGAGATGAACCACTTGTGACCATTGATCACCCACTCGTCGCCGTCTTGCACCGCCGTGGTGCGAATCAACGTGGGATCGCTGCCGGCGACCTCTGGCTCGGTCATTGCGAAGCAACTCATCGTGCGACCGTCGCACAGCGGTCGCAGGTACTTCTCCTTCTGCTCGGGCGTCGCCCAGTGCAGCAGGGTGTGCATGTTGCCTTCGTCGGGCGCCTGGCAGTTGAGCACGAATGGGCCGTACGGGGCCTTCGCCGCCTCGGCTTGCACCATTGCCAGTTCGACATGGCCCAAGCCCATGCCGCCCCACTCCGT
>JAYTZE010000085.1:0-2111 GCA_043742385.1 Ilumatobacteraceae bacterium | reverse complement strand
TCTCGGCGCTGATCGGGTTGCGCTTATGGGGCATCGCACTGGAACCCTTTTGATCGGGCTTGAAGCCCTCCTGTACTTCGCCGACTTCGGTTCGTTGAAGATGGCGTAACTCGACGGCGATCATTTCCATCGTCGCGCCGACGGATGCGCAGGCCCACAAGTACTCGGCATGTCGGTCGCGGGCAATGACCTGTGTCGCCGGCACTGGCGTGAGACCGAGATGCTCGCCCACGAAGGACTCAACCGACGGATCGATGTTGGAGTACGTGCCGACCGCGCCGCTGAGTTTGCAGACGGCGATCGCCTGGCGAGCGGCACGCAGGCGGTTACGATCACGATCGACCTGTAGTGCCCACAGCGCAACCTTGGCTCCGAAAGTCGTCGGTTCGGCGTGGATACCGTGCGTTCGCCCAATCATCACCGTGTCGCGATGGGCACGGGCGAGATCGATCACCGTCGCCAGCAACGCCGACGACGCTTCGATCAACAGGTCGGCCGAATCACGCAATGCCCAACACCACGCGGTGTCGACGATGTCGCTGGACGTCAGACCGTAGTGAATCCACGCCCCGGCCGTTTGGCCGATTGCGGCCTGCATGACATCGACGAATGCTGCCACGTCGTGATCGGTGACGGCCTCGCGATCACTGACCGCCTGCACGAAGGCCGGGTCAGCAACAGGCGCCTTGGCCCGGCACACTGCGGCATCAGCAGCGGGCACGATACCGAGGGCGGCTTGCGCCTCGGTCGCCAGCAACTCGATCTCCACATACCGACCGAAGCGGGTGGTGTCGGAAAACACCGCTGCCATCTCCGGCAGCGAATACCGATCGATCACTGCCACTCCAGCACGGCGTCGCGGGCCGGCCCAGTGCCGACGATCCTCACCGGCACGCCGACCTCGGCCTCGACCAGCGCCACGAACTCGGCCGCCTTCGGAGGAAGGTCGCTGCGGCTTCGTACCGCCGAGATGTTGCACAGCCAACCGTCGAGCACGGCGTAGATGGGGCGACCGTCGGCGTCGTACTCGGTGCACACCTTGATCTCGGCGAACGTGTCGAGTACATCCAACTTGGTCAGGGCGACCTCGGTGAGCGAGTTGATGCGCACCGCCTTGCGCAACATCACGCAGTCGAGCCAGCCGGTACGCCGCCGCCGCCCGGTGACGGTGCCGAACTCGTGGCCGATGTCGACAAGCCGGTCGCCTGTCTCGTCGAGCAGTTCGGTGGGGAAGGGGCCGCTACCCACCCGCGTTGTATATGCCTTGGTGATGCCGACGATGCGCGTGAGGAACAGCGGACCGATGCCAGTACCGACGCACGCTCCACCGGCGGTCGGGTTCGACGACGTGACGAAGGGGTACGTGCCGTGATCCAGGTCGAGGAATGTCGCCTGCGCGCCCTCGAGCAGCAGGTGATCGTTGCGGTCGAGGGCGTCATGCAGTAGCTGCACCGTGTCGATCACGTACGGCGCCAATCGGCGGCCAAGTGTCGCAAAGCGCTCGACGAGTTCGTCGACGTCGAGCGGCTCGCCGCCCAGCGCGACGATCTCGGCGTTGTGGCTGATGGCACGCTCCTTCACTGCAGTGGCGAAGCCGGTCGGGTCGAGCGCTTCGCCGGCACGTACACCCTCGCGGCGCGCCTTGTCGGCATAGGCCGGGCCGATCCCTTTCAAGGTGGTGCCAATGCGAGCGTCGCCGCGCCCTGCTTCATACAGTGCGTCGAGGGCCTGATGCCACGGGAAGATCAGGTGTGCCTGGCTGCTGACCTTGAGCTTGGCGCAACTCACGCCGCGACCCTCCAGCGTGTCGATCTCGTTGAACAAGGTGGGCATGTCGATGACCACGCCGTTACCGATCACCGGGATCACGTGCGGATAGAGCACGCCGGACGGGACCAGTTGCAGCGCATACCGCTCGGTTCCCACCACCACCGTGTGGCCGGCGTTGTGGCCGCCCTGATAGCGCACCACGTGAGTGTGTTCGCTGGCCAGCAGGTCGATGACCTTGGCTTTGCCCTCATCGCCCCATTGGGCTCCAACGACGACGGTGACGGGCATGGCGGGACGCTCCTAGCGGCTTCCGGGCGGAACGTGGGTGAATCCTACCCGAT
>JAYTZE010000084.1:0-2116 GCA_043742385.1 Ilumatobacteraceae bacterium | reverse complement strand
ATCGTCGTCGATGTCGTGCTGGCCGAGACGGTGGTCTCGACCGATGTTTCGACGACGGTCGTCGGCGCCACCACGGAAGAGTTCGACCCGCCGCACGCGACCACGATCAGCAGTCCCAGACCGGCCAATGCGCGAACGAACACCGGATTCCCGCGCTGCATGGAGTGAGAGGTTACAACTGACTGTCGAGCATTGTCTCGGCATCGAGTTGCCAACAGAAGAACGCCAGCACGTCGGCATCGTCGCGCACGCGCATGTTGGCGGGCTTACCCTGACCATGCCCACTGCGCCCGCTCTGACGCAGCAACACGGGCCGGTCAGCCTGGCTGGAGCTGGCCCAGATGAGCCCGGCCGCCATCTTGCGGGCGTGCATCGGGTCGACTCGCGAGTCGCCCTCCGCCGTCGTGAACAGCACCGCTGGGTACGCGACGCCCTCTGTGACGTGGTGATACGGCGAGTAGGCGTGCAGCCAGCCGAACTCCTCGGCCACCTCGGGGTCGCCGTACTCGTCGGTCCACAATCGGGCGATGAGGAACTGCGGAAAGCGGATCATGTCGAGCAGGGGCACAGCACAGTGCACCGCCCGCGCTAGATCCGGTCGCTGGGTGATGGCCACACCCATCAACAGCCCGCCGTTCGAGCCACCCTCGATAGCCAGGCGGCTGTGCGACGTGTAGCCCTGCGACACCAGCCAATCCCCGGCGGCGTGGAAATCGTCGAAGACGTTCTGTTTGTTGGCGCGACGGCCGGCGCGATGCCACGACTCGCCGTGCTCGTAGCCACCTCGCAAACCAGCGACGGCAAACACTCCCCCAGCGGCGCACCACGCGGCACCGCGGACAACCCATGCCGGTGATTCGGCAAGAGCAAAACCGCCGTAGCCCGTGAGCATCACAGGTGTCTGTACGGACAGTTCGACGTCGCCACGGTGCATCAAGAACAACCCGATCTCCGTGCCGTCGAGCGATGGATAGGTCGCCCGCCTCACCGTCAACGGTGGAAGCACCGACGCGTCGAACTCGGCCGACCATCGCTCAGCCCGTCCGGCCTCCAAGCGGTAGAGCGTGGGCGGAGCGTCGAACGATGCGACTGTCAGGAAGGCCACGTCGTCGTCCGTGTCGAGCGACTGGACGCTGATCAATCCGAAATGATCGATGGAGTCGTGCAGAGTGCCGTCGACATTCCACAATTCGACCGTGTCGACCGCAGCCGCGCTCGATACGACCAGCAATCGATCGCCGATGCTGGCGGCCCGGGTGATGACGACATCGCGTTCGGCCACGACAGTTCGCCACTCGCTGGGATTGTCGAGCTGCGCGGCAAAGACGCGACCGTTCGATGCATCGCGCGATGTAACCCCGTACAACTCGCCGGCGTGGAAGAAGAACGACGATTGGGCTTCGACACCGGAGATGACGTCGCGCCACTCCCCCGTTTCGGTGTCGAGCAACCGTGCATCGATTCGACCCCATCCGACCAGCATGTACACCAGCAGATAGCGGCCGTCGTCACTCGCGAGTACGTCGGGCCACGTTTCGGGTGTCGGCAACGTGTCGAAGACCACCGGATCAGACGCCGGGTCGGTGCCGAGGCGATGGAAGTACGCATGGCGGTTGTAGGCGTCGCCTGCCGGATAGCGCATGTACCAGAACCCCGAGTTGTCGGGCAGCCAGGCGATCGACGACGCGCGGGTATTGGGGATCTTGTCAGCGAGGTGGGTGCCAGTCTCGACGTCGATGATCGACAGCGTGCTCTGCTCGGTACCGCCCTCGCTGAGCCCGATCGCGATCAGCGAACCGTCGGGTGACGGCTCGTACCAATCAATAGCGACGGCACCGTCGGCGGCGCGTTGGGCGGGGTCGAGCAGCACGCGTTCCGGGGCGTTGTGATCGACAGCCGACTGTACGACCAATGCGAACTGGTCGGCGCCAGCTGCCCGAGCGAGCACGAACAACGTGTCGCCACGAACCGCTGCGCTGCCGACTGTTGGCAGGGCGGTGAGCGCGGAAAGGTGCTCGTGCCACAGGCCCCATGTGGGCCGGGCCTCGAGCGCCTGGCTGGTTCGTTCGTTGTGGGCGGCCACCCACGCCGCGACCTCTTCGGAATCACCGTCCTC
>JAYTZE010000083.1:0-4328 GCA_043742385.1 Ilumatobacteraceae bacterium | reverse complement strand
CGCGCTTGACGTGCCCTGGTATCGCCAACCCGCCGGCCACCAACCGTGTCGGTCCGACGCGAACATCGTCAGTACCACGAACCCCATCGCTGTAGTCGTTGGCGTAGTTCACGCCGATCTGCAGCGCAAGGCTGACGATCAACGCCGGGCCGACGCGCCACCAGACGGGCGATGGGCCTCCGACTGCGGCGCCGGCTCCGATCGCGACGGGCACGACGGCAGCCGGAAGGGTGCGCGGGCGAGCGCCAAGTATCCACCGATTCACGGCCGTCACCGTAGCCTTCTGACCGTGCCGCACCTCGTTGCGATCGACCTCCCCGGCGGCGACCTGTTCGTCGAAACTCTTCAACGAATCTGGGATGCTGGCGATGCGGCATTCCCGCTCGATCGACGCCTTCCACCGGTGGCACGGCACGCGGTGCTCGCGTCGATCGCGCCGGACCGGATGATCGACGAACACGGGAGTCGTACCCTTGACGGCCACGGAGTCGAGCGGGGCGACGCGCTGGTGGTCGCGACCAGCGGCACCACAGGCGCACCACGGGGTGTGGTGCTGACGCGCGACGCCGTACTGGCATCCGCCGAAGCGACATCGGCACGGCTTGGAGTACGACGTGACGACACATGGTTGGCGTGCCTGCCGTTGTCACACATCGGAGGGTTGTCGGTCGTGACGCGCGCGCTGGTCACCGACGCACGTCTCGTCGTGCACGACGGCTTCGACGCCGATGCCGTCAGCGCGGCCGCGCGCGACGGCGCAACATTGGTGTCCTTGGTACCGACCACACTTCGACGCATCGAACCGCGCCTCTTCCGCCGAATCGTTCTTGGCGGATCGCAGCCGCCGGTCGAACTTCCGGTCAACGTGGTCACCACATACGGCATGACCGAAACGGGCAGCGGTGTGGTGTACGACGGCGAGCCACTCGATGGTGTCGAGATTCGCATTGCAGCCGATGGAGAGATCCACATCCGTTGCCCCATGCTGCTTCGCTGCTACCGCGACGGCTCTGCTCCACTGGCCGACGGTTGGTTCGCGACTGGCGACCTCGGCAAACTCAGTGATGAGGGCGCTCTGACGGTGCATGGACGGCGCGGCGAGATGATCATCACCGGCGGCGAGAACGTGTGGCCGGCCGCGGTCGAGGTCGTACTGCGCCGCCATCCCGATGTCGCCGAGGTCGCGGTTGCAGGCGCACCTGACATCGAGTGGGGCGAGCGGATCGTCGCGTGGATCGTCCCGACTGACCCCTCGTCCCCACCAACTACGACATCGATTCGCTCAATGGCCGGCGAATGGTTACCGATGTACATGGTGCCGAAGGAGATTCGGCTCGTTGACACGCTGCCGATGACCTCGTCGGGCAAGGTGCGTCGACAGGATCTACTCACCTAACCGACTAAGGTCGCCTCACATGTGGAATAATTGTTCGGAAGACACGATGTTGTTGGTCGGAGCGGCCCAGGGTGAAATCGACTGACGTCACGGCACGGCTCCCGCCGGCTTATTGGCGTTTGTGGACGGCAAGCACCATCTCCAATCTCGGCGACGGCGTCTTCCTCGTTGCCCTACCACTTCTAGCGTCGCGCCTCACGCGCAGCGAACTATCGATCGCCTTCATCGGGGTGGCCGCCGCGCTCCCCTGGCTGTTGTTGTCGTTACCGATCGGCGCCATTGTCGATCGAATCGACCGCCGGATGCTCATGGTGCGCGCCGATGTCTTCCGTACCGCGACGGTGGGCGCCTTGGCCATCGCCGTGGCAACGGACCACGCCGAGGTCTGGATGCTGTGGATCGCAGCAGCGGGCCTCGGGGTTGCAGAGGTGTTCTTCGACAATGCCTCGCAGGCAATGGTGCCGTCGATCGTGCCCGTCGAGCTACTGGAGAAGGCCAACGGCCGCCGCTTCGCAGCCGAGATCGCAGCCAACAGTTTCGTCGGTGCACCCATCGGAAGCGTGTTGTTCGTCGCCGCCATGTGGCTGCCGTTCGGCTTCGACGCCCTCAGCTTTGCCATGGCTGCGATCTTGGTATCCACGCTGCGGATCGCAACCACACCGCCTGCGCCGATCGGTGAACCTCGGCCGCGGCTGCGCACCGACATCGCCGAGGGGCTGCGCTGGCTGTCGGGTCACCGAGGCCTACGCGGTCTCGCACTCGCCGCCAGCTTGTCGGTACTGGGTATGGAGATGACTGCGGCGATCTTCGTGCTGTTCGCCCAGGATCTACTGCACATCAGCGATCGCTGGTACGGCGCCCTGATTGCGATCGGTGCAGTCGGCGCCGTCGTCGGTGGGCTCGTGGCCGAGCGACTGACCCGTCGATTCGGCTCGTTGTCGATCATCTACACCATCGTCGTGGTCTGGGTATTGTGCATGTTCGCCGAGGGACTCTGGCCACGCCTGTGGGTCAGTGCCGTTGCCACCGTTGCTATGGCGTTCGGCACGACGGTGTGGAACACCGTCACCGTTTCGCTTCGGCAACGAATCGTTCCGGCACACCTGTTCGGTCGCGTCAACAGCGTGTACCGGTGGCTGGTGTGGGGATCCATCTCGATCGGTGCGGCCCTCGGAGGCATCGTGGCTCACCAGTTCGGGCTGCGAGCGCCGTTCTTCGTAGGCGCAGGTTTCGGCTGCGTCGCGTTGCTCACACTCGTCTTGTCGATCAAACCGCACGACCTGGCCGAGTGAACGGCGCAGGACGACTCACGCCTCGTGGCTGAGGATCTATGCAACAATTGATCCCGTGGAACCGCCGGAGCACCCGAGTGGTCTGAACCACGACAAACAATCGTTCTGGGCTCAGTTCCTGCAGGGTAAGACCAGCGCCCAACGGTTCGTCATCGCACTCGGTGCACTGGCCGCCGCTCTACTGGCAATCGGCGCTGTCGTCACGACCATCGTCCGACTCGTCGACAGCGACGACGACCGCTCGGTCGGGCCGGCCAACGGCGAGGTCCAACGGATCGAGAACCAGAGCGCCGACGCAGACGACCTCGTGCGGCTTCTACTCGACCACGACGGAGGACCGCCGCTAGCTCTCAATCACCAGATCATGGGTCAGCCGGGCCCCGGTGACGTCTCGCTCCAGTACGACTGTGGTGCTGCAACGGGATGCAGCACCGTTCGGATCCAAGACGGCCAGGTGACCTTTGCATCGATCGCTGGGGGGATCTGGTTCACAGGCTGCTACGGCGTCGTCAGGGATGGGGCCGGCTATGCAGCACAGGGGTTGGATATCGAGCTGCATTTCCAAGGTGAAACCTGCGCGTGACGGGTCACGGCCGCGCCTTGGCGCAGACCTCCAGCTCCATGCCGTCAGGATCGCGAAAGAACAACGACCACTCGTCGCCAAGGCGTTGGATCTCACCGATCTCTGCGCCGGCAGCGACGAGACGTTCTTTGACCTGCTCGAGCACAGCTTTTGAATCGACGGCCAGCGCGTAGTGGTCGATCGCTCCACGATGGCCTTGCTTTCGGCGCTCACCGATGATGTCGTCGGACACGACCTCGAACACGTTGAGTGCCGCACCACCGCCCAGGTCAAGAATCGACATGCGCGGATGATCATCATTGGCGTCCATCTCGAACACCACCGTCGCCTCGAACGCATCACGGTAGAACTGCACGGTTCGGTCCATGTTCGAAGTCAGTGTCGCAACGTGATTGAACCCTGATGTAACCGGCATGGGTCACTCCTTCCAAGTAGTGAACTAGTCCATCGCTCCCGATCGCACGCCGGCCCCGCCGTCGATCACATAGGTCTCGCCGGTGATCCACGAAGCCAAGTCCGATGCCAGGAAAGTGGCCAGGTTGGCGATGTCTTGTGGCTCGCCGAGCCGCTTCAGCGGCATCGCGGCCGCGAGGCTGTCGCCGAAGTTGGCGACCAGTACCGAGGCGAAGTCGGTCTTCACCAGGCCCGGCGCAATCCCGATCACCCTGGTGGGGCCGAGCTCGCCGCCCAACTGCCGTGTCATGTGAATGAGCGCCGCCTTGGTGAGGTTGTACACACCGAGCGCTCCCTCGGCGCGCAAGCCGCCGACCGAGGCGATGTTGATGATCACGCCTGGCTTGTCTCGCATTGCCTGCTCCCAGGCGGCCTGGCACCAGAACAGCGGGCCGCGCAGATTTACCTGGAACGTCTTGTCGAACCGACCCTCGTCGACTCCCAGTGTCGGGCCGTAGTAGGGGTTGGTGGCGGCATTGTTGACCAGGATGTCGAGCCCGCCAAATCGCTCGATGGTCGCAGCAACGCAGGCCTTGGCCGACTCGACATCGCCGGCGTTGGCTGCGAACACGGCAGTCTCGCCGGCAGACCCCGATTCGGCGAT
>JAYTZE010000082.1:0-2125 GCA_043742385.1 Ilumatobacteraceae bacterium | reverse complement strand
ACCTTGGTGATCTCGGCGAAGTCGGACACCTTCTGGAAACGACGTCCGGGACTGGTTGGTTTACGTGAACGAATAGCCATGGTTCAGCTCAGCTCTCGAAGAGCGGGATCTCATTGCCCGCGGCCAGTTTGACGAGTGCCCGCTTGGTGTCGGGCTTGGAACCGGATCGGTTGCTGCGACGCCCGCGCGTCACCTTGCCCTTCCGGTTGAGGGTGTTGACCTGCACGACATCGACTCCCCAGATCGCCTTGACGGCGTCGGAGATCTCGGGCTTGCTGGCACTCGGGTGGACGATGAACGTGTACACGCCCTGTTCGATCAGTCCGTAGCTCTTCTCTGACACCACTGGTGCCAGGATGATGTCGCGGGGGTCTTTCATGACTCGTCTCCCTTATCCTCGGCGGGTCGTTGACTCGGGGGAAGCTCGAAGCCCGCAGCCTCGGCATCTTCGGCACTGGCAAACCAGAACTCGGCAACGGTGCGGTTGTAGAACGCCGAACCAGGCATGTGGTACAGGCCGGAATCGGCGTTGCCCTTGATCTCGTAGCCATCGGGCGTCGAGCCATCGTCGTTGGCTGGGACAGCGCCCTTCGGAAGATTGGGCTCGTCGGCGGACGCAATTTTCCCTGCGGGCTCGTCCTTCTCCGCAGCCTCGTGTTTCGCCGCGACCTTCTTCTTCGGAGCCTCAGCCTTCTTGGCGGCTGCCTTCTTGGCTGCCGGCTTCTTGTCAACGGGTGCGTCGGTTAGTTCGCCGCCGCCTGGCAGCGTGGCGTGAGAGAAGATGACGTAGTCGCTGCACAGCACGTCGTAGGCGTTGAGCTCACGGCTTTCGATCAGCTGAACTTCCGGAAGATTGAGGAAGCTCTTGATCGTGTTGGTGTCGTCGATGTCGACCACCACCAAGGCCCTGCCGTCGATGCCGAGGGCGCTGAGCAACTTGATGGCATCTTTGGTCTTCGGAGCGTCGAAACCCCAGGAGTCGACGACAACTACTTTGCCGTCGGCGGCGCGATCGCTGAGCGCCGAACGCAGGGCGAGCTTGATCATCTTCTTGGGCGTCTTCTGGTCGTACTTGCGGGGCTTCGGGCCATGAGCCACGCCACCACCGCTCATGTGAGGCGAGCGGCTGGAGCCCTGGCGAGCGTTGCCGGTGCCCTTCTGCTTGAACGGCTTCTTGCCACCACCTCTGACTTCGGCGCGGGTCTTGGTGCTCTGTGTGCCACTGCGACGGGCGGCCAACTGGGCCGTGACGACCTGGTGCATCAGCGGAACGTTGGGCTGCACGCCGAACATTGCTTCGTCGAGGTCGAGGTTGCCGGCGTCCTTGCCAGCTGCGTTCTTGACGGTGATCGAGGCCATGTCGGTCACTTGCCCTTCACTGCGTTGCGAACGATGACGACGCCGCCGTTGGGGCCCGGTACCGAGCCCTTGACCAGCAGCAGATTGCGCTCCGAGTCGGCCTGCACCACTTCGAGGTTCAGCGTGGTGACCTGTTCGTGGCCCATGTGGCCGGCCATCTTCAAACCCTTGAACACGCGCCCCGGATAGCTGGCGGAGCCGATCGAACCAGGCGCACGGTGGTGCTTGTGGTTACCGTGACTGGCGCCTTGGCCCTTGAAGTTGTGACGCTTCATGCCACCGGCGAAGCCCTTGCCTCGACTGACCGCCGTCACATCGACTCGCTCGCCCTGGATCAAGGTGTCGACTTTGATCTCTTGACCCACTTCGAAGCCGTCGACCGAGTCGAGGCGCAACTCGACGATGCGACGGCCGGGTTGCACGCCCGCCTTGGCGAAGTGGCCTGCCTGGGGCTTGGTGAGCTTCTTGGCGTCCTTGTGGCCAAATGTGACCTGGAGCGCTGAGTAGCCGTCACGCTCGATGGTCTTCACCTGGACGATGCGGGCCGGCTCGACGCGGAGCACGGTGACAGGGACGACCTTGTCGTTCACCCACACCTGGCTCATGGCGATTTTTTCGCCAACGATCGCTTTCAGTGCCATAATCGGCAACCTTTTCGGGTCAGACCCGGTCGCCCGGGCATTGGTCGTAGCACGCAAATGCTCCGCAGGCCCTACGGCCGGCGGAGCACCGGATTCAGTTCTTGCTGTGAGGTCCCCCCGTCCAC
>JAYTZE010000081.1:0-8548 GCA_043742385.1 Ilumatobacteraceae bacterium | reverse complement strand
GCGATGCCTTCGGCGAGTCGATCGCCGCCACTCGGCAGCGGCACCAGGAGGACCTTCGGACGACCCCGGTCAGTGATCGTGATGATCTGGCCCCGCTCGGCACGATCGAGGTATTCGGAGAGATGTTGTTTCAGTTCACGCACCCCGACATCCATGTGTCTACATTACCACCGATGTGGACACATGGGTCCTTCAATCGAGGCTCCGCGGCAGCAAGGCGATCGGTAGCCTTGGCCAACAATGCCTGACCACACGACGAACATCCCGGAGAAGCCGTCACTCGACGGCATCGAGGCCCGCTGGATGCTGCGGTGGGAGGCCGATGGCACCTACCGCTTCGACCGCACGGCTGACCGCGAGCATGTATTCGCGATCGACACACCGCCTCCCACTGCCAGCGGGGCGCTGCACATCGGGCACGTGTTCAGCTACACCCACACCGACACCGTGGCCCGCTTCCAACGCATGCGCGGCAAGGCCGTGTTCTACCCCATCGGATGGGATGACAACGGCCTGGCCACGGAACGCCGCGTGCAGAACGTCACCGGTGTCCGCTGCGATCCATCGCTGCCGTACGACCCCGACTTCGTTGCGCCATACAACGGCGACGTGCCGAAGGATCACCGCGCGATCCCGGTCAGCCGACCCAACTTCGTCAGCCTCTGCCACGGCGTGATTCACGATGACGAGGAAGTGTTCGAGCAACTCGTTCGCCGGCTGGGCATCTCCATCGACTGGTCGTTCCTGTACGCCACGATCGGTGAGCGTGCGCAGCGAGCCAGCCAGTTGGCGTTCCTGCACAACTTGGCCCGCGGCGAGGCGTACCAGCAAGACGCGCCGACGCTGTACGACATCGACGAACGCACGGCCGTTGCCCAGGCCGAGATGGAAGACCGCGACGTTCCAGGTGCGTACCACAAGCTCGCGTTCCATCGCAGTGACGGCAACGGGAATCTGCTGATCGATACGACCCGGCCCGAGTTGCTGGCGAGCTGCGTGGCGATGGTCGCACACCCCGAAGATCCTCGCTACAAGCCTCTGTTCGGTACGACCGTGCGCACGCCACTGTTCGAGGTCGAGGTGCCCGTGCTCGCCCACCATCTTGCCGATCCCGACAAGGGCACCGGGATCGCCATGATCTGCACCTTCGGCGATACCACCGACGTCACGTGGTGGCGCGAGCTCAACCTGCCGTCACGTGCACTGATTGGCTTCGACGGGCGGATGGCCGTCGACACACCCGAGTGGATCGCGTCACCTTCGGGTCAGGCCGCGTATTCCCAGATTGCCGGTTTGGGCCCGAAGCAGGCGCAACGCAAGATCGTCGAGCTGCTGCTCGAGACGGGCGAAATGCTCGGCGAGCCACGTCCTGTCAGCCACCCGGTGAAGTTCTACGAGCGGGGTTCTCGACCACTCGAGATCGTCGCCACCCGCCAGTGGTACATCCGCAACGGCGGCCGCGATGAAGCGTTGCGAAATGAGCTGCTCCAGCGTGGCGAGCGACTGACCTGGCGTCCGGCGTACATGCACAACCGCTTCCAGAACTGGGTCGGCGGCCTGAATGGTGACTGGCTGATCAGCCGGCAGCGTTACTTCGGCGTGCCGATCCCGCTGTGGTACCGCCTCGACGACGAGGGCAATCCGTTGTACGACCAGATCCTCACGCCCGACGACGCTGACCTGCCGATCGATCCGTCGGTCGGCTGCCCTGGCGGCTTCACCAATGATCAGCGCGGCAAGTCGGATGGGTTCGTCGGCGACCCCGACGTGATGGATACCTGGGCCACGTCGTCGCTGACTCCGCAGATCGCCGGGGGCTGGGTCGACGATCCCGATCTGTTCGCCCGCGTGTTTCCCATGGACATGCGCCCTCAGGCCCACGACATCATCCGCACCTGGCTGTTCGGCAGCGTTGTGCGCAGCCACCACGAGCACCGTTGTCTCCCCTGGACCAACGCGGCAATCTCCGGCTGGATCCTCGACCCCGACCGCAAGAAGATGTCGAAGAGCAAAGGCAACGTCGTCACGCCGATCAATCTTCTGCAGGACTTCGGCACCGACGCCGTGCGCTACTGGGCGGCGTGCGGGCGGCCCGGCGTCGATACCGCCGTCGACGAAGGACAGATGAAGATCGGGCGCAAGCTCGGTACCAAACTGCTCAATGCCACCAAGTTCGTGCTGGGCTTCGGCGAGCCACCTGCCGACGCTGTTCCAACCGCGGCGATCGATCGGGCGATGCTCGCCCGCCTCGCCGAGGTCATCGATGACGCGACCCGGGCCTTCGACGACTTCGACTACGCCAGGGCCTTGGAGCGTACCGAGGCGTTCTTCTGGTGGTTCTGCGACGACTACGTCGAGTTGGTCAAAGGTCGCGCGTACGGCACGCAGGGTGACGCGGCTGCACACAGTGCACGGGCGGCGCTACGTCAGGCGCTCGACATCGTTCATCGCCTGTTCGCCCCATTTCTGCCATTTGTCACTGAGGAAGTGTGGAGTTGGTGGCGCGACGGCTCGGTGCATGGCTCGACGTGGCCAGACGCCCAGCCGCTGACATCGATCGGTGATGTTTCGATGCTCGGGCCTGTCAGCGAGGTGCTCGGCGCTGTTCGACGAGCCAAGACCGAGGCCAAGCTCAGCCAACGAGCCTCGGTCGACGAACTGATCGTCGATGGCCCAACCGCCGCGCTTGCGGCCATCGAGGCCTGCCGCACCGACCTGGCAGAGGCCGGTGGAATCGCCAAATTCACGCTGTCGCACGGCGACACATTGCTCACCGCCGTGCGATTAGCCCCCTCGACGGATGCAAGAGTCGCCCACTAGCCTGCTCAACGTGAAGTCGAGGGTTCGGGTTGCAGCGCTGCTCGTGGGCATGGGGGCGCTTTGGGTGACTGCCGCAGCGCTGCCTGCAGCGGTCTCGGCGACCCCACCCGCCGCAGCCACCACCACCGTCGCAGGCGATGGTGGCCCCGTCGACGTACCGATCGCCAGCAACGTCGCCGCCGCCGACGCGCCGGCTCCGGCCACCCGCGGTAGCAGCATCCAAGAGAGCCCGACACTGCCACCACCGCCCACCGAGGCGCCGACCACGACTGCGGTGCCGGCACCGCCCGACACCGGCGTCCCCTTTGCGTCGGGAGTCGGCCGCCGCGTCGTGTACTCCAAGAACCAGATGCGAGTCTGGATCGTCGATGGTAACAACGTGACGGTTCGCACCTATCGCGTGTCAGGGCGATTCGGCCAACCGGACCCGGGCGTTCACCAGGTGTTCTCCCGTAGCGGCTTCACCTGCAACATCGATCACCCGAACATCTGCATGAGGTTCATGGTTCGGTTCGCGAAGGGCCCAAAGGGCGACAACATCGGGTTCCACGAGATCCCCGAGCAAAGTGGAGTGCCCATTCAGTCCGAAGCACAACTCGGACAGGCGCTGTCGGGTGGTTGCGTTCGCCAGGCGACGGTCGACGCCGAATTCATGTGGGCATTTGCCGGGGTGGGCACCACCGTGGTGGTCACCGACTAGCTCGTGTCTGGCTCGCCTGGTGGAGCCGCGACGATGTACGCCACCGTGGGCGGGCCCGGCGGGGCGCGCAGTGCGCCCTCGCGAAACGCTTCGAGGGCGAGAACACGCCATACCCGGCGCACCTGATCGCGCACCCCCGGCAGTGTCGGAGCCGTGACTCGGAACACCAACCGGTCGTCGAGCACATCGGTGACCCCGACGACCGTGGCATCACCCGTCAACACCGGGCCTGCTGCAGGGTGCTCGCGAAGTTGCACACCCAGGTGCCTGGCGATCTCCTCGACCACGCCGAGATCGCTGTCGCGATCGAGTTCGAGGTCGAGCAGAACGGTCGACGATTTCGACAGGTTGGCGACGCACATCACGTTGCCGTGGGCGACGTGCCAGACCTTGCCTTCGCCGTCGCGCAGGCGCACGCTGCGAAGCGTGATCCGCTCAACCACGCCCGTGGTATAGCCGAGATCGACGCTGTCACCGACGCCGTACTGATCCTCGGCGAGCACGAACAGGCCCGCGATCACGTCGCGGATCAACGTCTGGGCTCCAAAGGCAACTGCACCGCCGATCACCGTCGCTGTTGCGATGACACCACCGATGTTGACACCAAGTTCGCTGATGATCGTGATGACCGCGGTGCCCCAGACGACGCCGACCACAGCAGATCGCAACGCCGAGGCCAACGCTCGCTGTCGTGCGTCGACACGGGTGCGGTCGGTGCCGGGTAAGCCAATGGTTCGGCTCAACAGTCGGGTCACGACAGAACGCAGCACGATCGCGATCACAACCGCGACGACAACGATTGCCAAGATGCGCAACGGCGTCAACAGATGCAGGTCGTCGAGACGAGTGATCCACGAAGGCCGTGACGTTGGCACGCTCCCGACCATAGTCAAGGCCGAACGAGGGCGCTCCCCATCTCGCAAACCGCCCCGCTAACCTGAACAACTCATGGCCGAAGCGGAACCAACAGAGCCCCAACCGTTCCGTGGCCACCACTCCGCCGGGCAGCGCCTGGTGCTGGTCGTCAATTGCGTCATCGTCGTGCTGTGCCTCGCCGGCTCGGTCGGTCTTCTCATCGGCAAGAACGCCGGTGAGAAGGGTCGCAAGGTCGCGATCAACACCAGTTCGAATCAGCAAGGTGGTGGTGGTCAGGAGATCACCGTCACGGCAGCGCCCGGCCAGACCCTGCCCGACGACACCGGTTCGGACGAGACCTTTCCCGAGGCCGACCCCACAGCGATGAACTTCCTCATCACAGGTGCCGACAACTCCGCCAACCCCGGCTGCGTGCAACTGCAGGACAAGGGTGCTCGCAGTGGCGAACGCAGCGACACCATCATGGTGATACGTCTCGACCCGGCGACCCAGCGATCAGCGGTCTTGTCATTCCCCCGCGATCTGTGGGTGAAGATTCCAGGTCACGGAACGCAACGCATCAACGGCGCCTACCGCCGCGACGAGCCACAGCTGTTGATCGACACGATCCAGGCGGAGTTCGGCGTGCCCATCGATCACTTCATCCAGATCGACTTCTGCGCATTCGAGCGCCTGGTTAAGGCAATCGGCGGCGTCAGCGTGCCCCTGCAATATCCCGTGCGCGACGGTTCCACCGGGCTCGAGGTCCTCGTGGCAGGTTGCCACAGTTTCGATGGCGACGAGGCGCTGCGATACGTGCGGTCGCGACACTTCGAGTACCAGGATGAAAATGGCGAGTGGCACGAGGACCCGTCGGCCGATCTCGGTCGCATTGCCCGCCAGCAGGATTTCCTGCGCCGCACGCTCACTGCCGCGCTGAAGCAGGGCGTACTGAAACCGAAGATCATCAGCAGCTTGTATGCCTCGTATCGCGACGATCTGGTGATCGACACCGGAATGACGATCGACAAAATGATCGAATTCGTTGGTGTCGTCCGCAAGGTCACTGCGTCGGCCATTCGCACCTACCAGGTCGAGGCAACCGGGAAGACGATCAGCGGCAACGCAGTGCTGGTCTGGCACAAGAACTCCGAGAACATGCAGGCCATCCTCAACATCTTCAGAGGTCTGGCGCCGCTCGCCGATGCACCCGAGCAAGCGTTCGAGACCACGACCACCAGCTCCACGCTCCCGCACCTCGGCGCCACCACGACCACCGTCAAGTCACCGGTCCCGCCGGCAATCACCGCAGTTACGCCATCGAGCACCGAGGCCAGCGAAACAAGTGCGCCAGCAGGCGAGACAGGCGACACCGCCCCGCTCTCGAATGCACCCGAGACCGCGATCGTGCCGGATGCAACAGTCGAGTGCTGATCAGCACCCGACCAGGGCAGCGGCGTCAGCCATCGATCACTCGTAGACCAACACGCCGCGGATGTTCTTGCCAGCATTCATGTCGGCGTAGCCGTCGTTGATTCCCTCGAGGGGATAGGTGCGGGTGATCAGGCCGTCGAGATCGAGTTGGCCCTGGGTGTACAACTCCATCAGCATTGGAATGTCTTTGCGCATGTTGCCCGAGCCGAACAACGATCCGATCAGTTGTTTCTCCTGCAACGTCAGCAAGATGGCCGGGATCGTGATCGATTGCTCCGAGACGGGATGGATGTTAGTGATGACGATCTTGCTGCCCTTGCTTGCCAACCAGAACGCTTGCCCGAGCACTTCGCCGTTGCCGACGCCCATCGTCATGATGACCTTGTTGAAGCCGCGATTCCAGGTGCTGGTGGCCAGATCGCCGAGCGCGTCGTTGATCGATTCATAGGTGCATGTCGCACCGAACTCCATCGCCTTCTTTCGCTTGAACTCGACCGGGTCGATCGCAGCGATGACCCGCGCCCCGGCCAGCCTGGCGCCTTGAATTGCGTTGGCACCTATACCGCCGGCGCCGACGACCGCGACCATGTCGCCGGGCTGCACCTGCGCCGCGTACACCGCCGAACCCCATCCGGTGACCACGCCGCAGCCGAGCAGGCAGGCTCGATCGAGCGGCCACTCCCTCTCGATCTTCACGCAGCTGGCCTCGTTGACGACCGTGTGATGCGCAAACGTGCCGAGGCCACCGATGGCGAGCCGCAGATCCTGACCGCGGGCGTGATGACGCGTGGTGCCGTCCGAGAGCTGCATGCCGGTCGCTGTGACTCCGCCGAGATCACATAGGTTGGAATGGCCGGAAGCGCAGCTCGGGCAGCGACCACATGCAGGAAGAAAACTGAACACCACATGATCGTCGACCTGCAACGACGTGACACCAGGACCCACATCCAGGACGACACCCGCGCCCTCGTGGCCACCGACGCACGGTGGCTCGCCGGTTACACCAGCCAGGTCTCCTGTGACCACGTGCTCGTCGCTGTGGCACATCCCGCTGGCGGCCAACTTGACCAACACCTCGCCGGCCCTCGGCGGATCGAGTTCGATCTCCTCGACACTCCACGGCGTGTTTCGCTCCCACAGGATCGCGGCCTTGGTCTTCAAAATCAAACCCCCAATGTCGTACTCGTGTGGCGCCGACCATAGCGGCAAGGCGGTTCCGCACAACATCCCTGGGATATCGGTGATCCACGTAGGCTCTCGTGACGAATACTGTCGTCGGAAACGTCTGAAAGCGCCCCTGTGACACGTGAATACCTTCCTCCCGAAATTGGTGCACTGCTTGCATCGCTCACCGAAGTGACTGCGTCGAACGATGCGTCAGCGGTGATCGAAGCCGCACTCGCGGCGCGACCCGCGCGGCCCACGCAGACACCTCCGACGGAGAACGAGGCAGCCGCATTCGCGCGAGCAGTCGACGATGTGCAACACACGCTCACGTTGTTGACTGTCAAGGATTGGGGCAGGCCTGCGGTCAACGGTTTGAACGTCGGCGAATTGGTTGGTCACCTGATCGGTACACAGTTGGAGATGGCGGCCGAACTCGGGCTTGGCGGAACTGCCGGTGAGTCGGCCGATCACATCGAGGCAACTCGGGCATCGATCACCGGTGCATCGGCACTGAGTCCCGACGATGCGGCCGCCGAGTTCGCCCGTGCCAGCCGTGTGCTCATCAGCCATCTCGATCAACTCGACGCGCCGGGGCTTGCATCCCCCGCTCGATTCGGGTCGATCACTGCGGATGTCACGTTCTTGCTGATCGGCCGAGTGTTCGAGCTGTGGACCCACGACAACGACCTGCGACGTGCGGTCGGTCTCGGTCGGGTCGAACCCGACGCGGACCGTCTGTGGATGATGACACGCGCAGTCATGCCACTCGTGCGCCTGATCGGTCACGAGCGGATCCGAATCGTGTTGACCGGGGAGGGCGGCGGCGTGTGGCCGGCGCAAGGCGACGAGGTCGCCGAGATCGCCGTCGATTCGGTCGCATTCTGCCGACGCGTGGCCAACCGATTGCCGGTTGACAGTCTCCGCGCCGACATCAGCGGCGATGTGGCAACAGCAACCGACACCCTGAGCGCCCTCACCGGCTTGGCCCTCGATTGAAGAAGACGTCACCCATATGGCGGTGACTATCGTTCGGCCCGTGAACACCGGGTCTGCGACCGGTCCCACCGACGTCAGCCTGGTGGCGCGCATAGCGGTCGGCGACGATCGGGCCTTGCAGATGGTCTACGAGCGATACTCGCCGCTGGTGTATGGATTGGCCCGGCGGGTGACCGCCTCCACCGCTCACGCCGAGGAAATCACCCAGGAAGTGTTCGTCTACCTGTGGCAGAACCCCGACCGGTTCGATGAAGAGCGCGGCACGCGAGGACCGGGTCGCCAGCGATGCAACCAACCTCGAGTTGTTCGAGATCGGCGACGACGTCGAACGATCGCAAACGGCCGAGCGGCTGGGCGTTCCCGAGGGCACTGCGAAGTCGCGGCTGCGACTGGGGCTCGGCAAGCTGGTTGCGCTGCTCGAAGACCTGACGTGATCAGAACGGCCAGAGTCGCGACGCCGAGATATGGGGCCTGCTCGCCGAGACGGTCGCCAGCGCAGAGCGGCAGATCCGGCGCGTTCGACCTCCACGTCAGCTCACAAAACGACCGTCGTTCTAGGAGCTGACACGGACGATA
>JAYTZE010000080.1:0-4341 GCA_043742385.1 Ilumatobacteraceae bacterium | reverse complement strand
GATCTTCAGGCGACGCGATCTTCGTGCGCTGATTTCGCTTCAGGGGCAGCTTCATTCGGAAGCGGGCTCCTCGACAGCCTCGACGACCTTCAGCTGTTGCGGGGCTGCGGAGTGGAACGTCGGGCCTGGTGGGCGGACGGCCGGCGGCTCGTCGCCGTTCGGCGCTACGTCGGCATCCGCAGCTTCGACAGCTGGCGATTCGCTGACCTCACTGTCGGCTGGAACCGACTCGACGACACTGTCGCCGGCAGTGTCGTCGCTTACCTCAGGGTCGGCCGTGGCGCTGGCGTCGGCGTCGGCCTCAGCATCGAAGTCGAAGTTGACGGCCTTCTTGAAGGCATCGGCGGTCTCGCGCATCTCGCGCATCGGCTCGTCGAGCGCCGACTTCAATTCGCTCTGGAAGCCGGTGGACATCTTCTTGAACTCCCCGTAGGCCTTGCCGAATCTGCGGACCGCCTCCGGCAGTTTCTCGGGTCCGAGCACGATCAGGGCGAGCAGCAACAGAAAAATCATTTCGCTGCCGCTGAGATTGAACATCGCCGGGGAGTCTACGAGCTGGACCTGCGATCGGAACCGCACCGTGCCATCATTCAGCCGTGCAACAGCGCCTCCCATCGATCCTCGACGACCCCATCGCCTTCGGGCATCGCGGAGCCCGCGCACATGCACCCGAGAATACGCTGGCCGGGTTCGAACTAGCCCTGAAACTAGGTGCGACCGGGCTCGAGAGCGATGTCTGGGTCACGTCCGACGGCATACCCGTGCTCGACCACGACGGCGTCGTCAAGCGCGCCCTCGGGCGAACTCGTCCTATCGGCGAGATGCTCCGATCAGCGCTGCCCAGCCATATTCCATCGCTGGCCGAACTGATCGAGCGCTGCGGCGACGACTACCATCTGTCGCTCGACCTCAAGGATGCCATCAGTGGCCAGGTTGTCATCGACGTTGTTGCCAGATCGGCCCCTGCATTGCTCGAGCGAGTCTGGCTGTGCGCGCCCCAATGGCAGTTGTTGCTTCCACTGCGCGGCCAGGGCGCGAAACTGGTCGATTCGACACGGCTGTCGCGTATCAAAGAAGGGCCAGAACGTCGAGCAGCAACGCTTCGCGAGAACGGAATCGATGCTGTGAATCTGCATCACTCCGACTGGAACGGCGGCATGGTGGCGTTGTTCCACAGGTTCGATCGTGTTGCCTTCGGATGGGACATGCAGGAGCCACATATCCTCCAAGCTGCGTTGCGCATGGGGCTCGACGGCGTCTACAGCGACTGGGTCGACCGCATGATCGAGATCTACCAGACCGAGATCGGCCAGCCACCGAGCCGGCGATAGCCCGTCCTACAACCAGCGCCAATCTGCTGTTGGCCAGACAATCACGAACGCCCGCCCGATCAGATGGTCGTACGGGATCTGGCCGATCGCCAGGGTTCGGCTATCGAGCGAGGCGGCCCGGTTGTCGCCCATCACGAACACGTGACCCGGTCGGACCTCGATCAGTGTCTGGGAATCGCCACAGTGGTCGCGTGCGACGAGAACCGGATCGAGATAGGGCTCGGTGATCCGATCACCGTCGATGAACAGTTGGCAATCGCGATATTCGATGGTCTCTCCGGGTAGCGCAATCACTCGCTTGATCAAGTCGCGAACCTCCAGGCTCGCCTTGATGCCTTTCAGTACCACGACGTCGCCATGTCGTGGGTCGTGTACGTCGTAGCTCAATTTGTTGACAAGGACCCGATCGCCGGAATGCAGCGTGCCGAGCATCGATGTTCCGGCGACTGCGAACTGTTGGACCACGAACGTGCGCAGCAGCAACGCACCTCCCAACGCACACATGGCAATGACCAGCCACTCGACGCCCACACGCCGGCGGCGACGCGGCCGTCCCGGTTGAGGCGCGCTGTTCTCATCGCTGCTCGACGTCGACGTCGAAGCCGGTCTCAGGGTCGGGGTCGGCTCGAGGAACTTGTCGAGCCCGAACTGATCAACTGCCTGCGTCCACCAGTCATCTTCGGCCATGTCCGCCCAAGTGCGGTGTTACAGCCACTGCCAGTCGGCAAAAGGCCACATGATGACAAAGGCACGGCCGATCAAATTGCCGTAATCCACCTGGCCGACACTGGAATCGCGGCTGTCGAGTGATCCACCGCGATTGTCGCCCATGACGAAGACGTGATCGGTCTCAACCTGCACCGCTGGTTGATCGGCTCCACAGCGATTCGATGAAACGATTTGCGGATCGAGATACGGCTCGTTGACGAGCGCACCATCGATGAACAGCTGGCAATCGAGGTACTCGACCGTCTCGCCTGGCAGGGCGACGACCCGCTTGATCAGGTCGCGCTCCTGAGAATTACTTTCGATTCGTTTGAGCACAACGACATCGCCGCGACGAGGATCGTGCAGGCGATAGCTGAGCTTGTTGACCAACACACGGTCGCTCGGATGCAGTGTGCTGAGCATTGATGTGCCTTCAACAGCGAACTGTTGCAGCACGTAGGCACGCACCAGCAGCGCAGAGCTGATGGCCACGACCACGACAATGATCCACTCGGCGAGGCCAGACCGCTTGTGCTTGCCGGCACCGACCAGGTGGGAGGGCGAGTCTGGGTTGGTGACGTCGTCGTACTCATCCTCGACTGACAGGTCGGGATGCAGGTCGACAATCGTCGCCCGTGTGTCCTCAGTGCCCATCGATTCCACGCTAGCGGCCTGTTCTGCGATTTGAGCGGCAGGTCACAAGGACGCGATCAGCTTCTCGACCCGTTCGTCCCGGCTCTTGAACGGGTCTTTGCACAACACCGTTCGCTGCGCTTGGTCGTTGAGCTTCAAATGCACCCAGTCGACGGTGTAGTCGCGTTTGCGTTCTTTGGCCCGCTTGATGAACTCCCCGCGCAGTCGTGCACGGGTTGTCTGTGGAGGGATGTCGACGGCGGCGTCGATGTCGGCATCGACACACATCCGCTCGATCATGCCGCGATCCTGCAACTTGTAGAACGGGCTGCGCTCGCGCGAGATGTCGTGGTACTGCAGGTCGAGCAGCTGCACTCTGGCATGACCGAGGGGCAGATCATGTCGGGTGCGAAAGGCGTCGAGTAGCCGGTACTTGATGACCCAGTCGACCTCGCGATCCAGCTTCAACGGATCGTTCTCGATAGTGCTGATGCAGTGCTCCCACATCTCGAGCGCACGTTGTTCGAGCGGCGGGAAGCCCTTGGTGTCGGCGTACCGCTGTGCCCGATCGAGGTACTCGCGTTGGATGTCGAGGGCGCTGACTTCGCGCCCGTTGGCCAGTCGCACCTTTCGCCTGCAGGTCATGTCGTGACTGATGTCGCGTATCGCCCGGATTGGGTTCTCCAAGGTCATGTCGCGCAGCACCACGGACGGATCTTCCAGCATGCGCAACATGCAGGCAGCCGAGCCGACCTTCACAAAGGTCGTGTACTCACTCATGTTCGAGTCGCCGACAATCACATGAAGTCGTCGGTATCGCTCAGCGTCGGCGTGCGGCTCGTCGCGGGTGTTGATGATCGGCCGGCTGCGAGTCGTTGCCGAACTGACGCCTTCCCAGATGTGTTCGGCGCGTTGGGCGATGGAGTACATCGGTCCGCGTGCTGTCTGCAACACCTTGCCCGAACCCGTGAAGATCTGACGGCTGACGAGGAACGGGATCAGCACTTCGGCGTAGTGGCCAAGGTCGTCGGCGCGTCGAGTGAGGTAGTTCTCGTGACATCCGTAGCTGTTACCGGCCGAGTCGGTGTTGTTCTTGAAGAGGTAGATGGTGCCGCGAATTCCTTCTTCGCGCAGGCGCTGCTCGGCCGAGACCAGCAGGCTCTCGAGAATGCGTTCGCCCGCCTTGTCGTGCACGACGAGGTCGTACAGCGAGTCACATTCGGGCGTGGCATATTCCGGATGTGATCCGACGTCGAGATACAGCCGCGCCCCGTTCTGCAGGAACACGTTGCTGCTGCGACCCCACGACACCACGCGGCGAAACAGGTAGCGAGCGACCTCGTCGGGGCTGAGCCGGCGTTGCCCGCGCAATGTACACGTGACGCCATACTCGTTCTCGAGCCCGTATATGCGGCGCTCCATGTGCGCAACGTAGCGCGCTGCGCAGCGGATTGCTCGTCTATCCGATCGTGTGTCGAAATCGCAATACGGTGCCCGGACGAGCCTGGACGACCAACGGCAGATGGTAGGGAGCTACCACGGCAATCACTGGATAGCCGCCGGTCACCGGGTGATCGGCCAGCATCACGATCGGCTGCCCATCGGGTGGAACCTGAATTGCACCTTCGACCAGCCCTTCGCTGAGCAGTTCACGAACCGCAACTCGTTC
>JAYTZE010000079.1:0-18889 GCA_043742385.1 Ilumatobacteraceae bacterium | reverse complement strand
TACGACCCGGTCGACGTGCTCAACGCGATGCTCGACGCCTACGACCAGCTACCGACGGACATCACCGTCGTATACAGGGCGGCGTTGGCAACCATCGGCCAATCCGTGCGGGTGGAACTCAGTGGATCGTCGGTCGCCGGCAGAGCGCTCGACGTGTTGCCTGACGGTCGCCTGGTCGTGCTCGACGAGTGTGGCATCACCCATCGCTTCGACACGGGCGACGTCGTTCACCTCAGGTAGCGGCCGTCTCCCGAAGGGGTGCCCGGCAAGGGTCAGGGCCCGCCACTACCCTCGGTATGTGCTTGTCTCCGACGTTGCCCCGCGGTCGCGTCGTCGCCGGAGACTTCCCAGCATGCTGGCTATGACTGCAGTGGTGGGTGTGCTCGGCGCGACAGGCATGTTGATCGCCGCCCGAGAGACCATCGATTCGGTCGGCCGCATTCCTGGGGTGTCGGCAAGCCTCGACCCCGCCGGCGCATCGATCGAGAACTTCCTGCTTGTCGGCTCCGACAGCAGGGCAGGGGCTGATCCGGCATCGATCGACGCCGGCGGTATCGGCACGGAGGCAGAGATCTCGGGCCGCCGCAGTGACACGATCATGATTCTTCGGCGCGACAAATCCACCGGCGACGCCGCGTTGCTGTCGATTCCTCGCGATCTGTGGGTCGATGTGCCAGGGCACGACAACAAACGCCGGATCAACTCGGCGTTCAGCGATGGGCCCGACATACTCGTGCAGACCTTGCAGCGGGGGGAGTTGCGCATTCCCATCCACCACTACGTCGAGATCGACTTCTTCGGGTTCAAGTCCCTGGTCGATGCCCTCGGTGGCATCGAGATCTGTGTCGATTTCGCCATTCGAGATGTCAGCACCGGGCTCGACGTGCCCCAACCGGGCTGCCACGTCCTCGATGGCGTGCAGGGTCTGGCCTATGCCCGCAGCCGCCACTATCAGGAGTTTCGCGAAGATGGCGAGTGGCACGAGGACCCGGCGTCCGACCTCGGCAGGACCAAGCGCCAGCAGCAGTTCGTCAATCTGACGCTCCAGACGGCAGTGGAACGCATCAAAGTGGATCCGTTTGCGGCGGGCCGCCTGGTGACGGCAATCGGCTCATCGCTGCACGTCGATGACGAACTCGATCCCATCGCGGCGGCGTCGTCGTTGCGGTCGGCGGTGGATGCCGGCATCGCCACATACTCCTTACCGGTGTTCGGCAAGACGATCGGCGGCAATGCAGTGCTGCTGCTGGGAGACGGCTCCGAGGCGGTCTTGGCGTTCTTTCGAGGGCAGGGTCCTGCGCCTGCAGCGAATGCGTAGCTCGGGCGGCCATACTATGCGACTGTTATGAAGGCTCTCATTCTCGCCGGAGGTGCCGGCACTCGGCTGCGGCCGATCACGCACACCAGCGCCAAGCAACTCGTTCCGGTCGCCAACAAACCGATCCTGTTCTACGGGATCGAGGCGATGGTCGCCGCAGGTATCACCGAGATCGGCGTCATCGTCGGCGACACGCGTGCTGAGGTGATGGACGCGCTCGGCGACGGAGTTCGATTTGGCGCGTCTTTCACGTTCATCCCGCAGGATGCCCCCCTCGGCCTTGCGCACTGCGTCTTGATCGCCCAGGACTTTCTCGGCGACGACGACTTCGTGATGTACCTGGGCGACAATCTGCTCGAACAGAATCTCGGGGCGTTCGTGCACGCGTTCGAGACGGCTCGTCACAGCGCCGACCCACCGACCGCGCAGATCCTGTTGAAACAGGTTCCCGATCCTCAACGGTTCGGGATCGCCGAACTCGATGGTGATGGCAACGTCGTTCGTCTCGTCGAGAAGCCGGCCGACCCTCCCAGCGATCTTGCGCTCGTGGGCGTGTACCTGTTCGATCGCACGATCAACGAGGCGGTCCGCGCAATTGCCCCGTCACCTCGCGGCGAGCTCGAGATCACCGACGCCATCCAGTGGCTGGTTGATCAGGGCAAGCGGGTGCGCTGCGAATTGCTGACTGGTTGGTGGATCGACACCGGCAAGCTCACACCGCTACTCGAAGCGAACCGGCTCCTGCTCGAACACATCGAATCACGAATCGATGGCAAGGTCGACGAGGCCTCGACGATCGATGGCCGAGTGATCATCGAGGCCGGGGCAACGGTGACCAACTCCATCCTTCGTGGCCCCCTGGTCATCGGGGCGGGGGCGCGTATCGCCGACAGCTTCGTCGGCCCGTTCTCAGCGATCGGCGATGGTTGTGAGATCGTCAACAGCGAGGTCGAGCACTCGGTCATCATGGAGCGCAGCAAGGTGATCGATATTCAGCGACTCGAAGACAGCCTGATCGGCAAGGAAGCTGTTGTGAGCCGCTCACACCTTCGGCCTCGGGCCTTGCGCCTGATGGTCGGCGACCATTGCCAGATCGACGTCGAATGAAGGAAACCAAGCACACATGCCAACAGTGACAGAGAGCGACAAGATCGCCGGAGTGTGGATCGTCGAGCCGTCGATCCACGGCGACCAGCGCGGCCTCTTCATCGAGACCTATCGCCGCGAGTGGTTCCCCAATGGGCGCGAGATGCTGCAGGGCAACCGCGCCAACCGACAGGCAGGGGCGCTCGTCGGTCTGCACTATCACCTGCATCAGGCCGACTACTGGTATGTGCCGTTTGGGAATGCGCGAGTTGTGCTGCACGACCTGCGCGAGGACGGCCCGACGGACGGAGCGACACTCGAACTCGATCTCACCGGTGACAATCACATGGGCGTGTTCATCCCTCCCGGCGTTGCACACGGATTCGCGGCGCTGACCGACACTGTCATCACCTATCTCGTCGATGGTTACTACAACCCTGCCGACGAGCTCGGCGTGTTGTGGAACGACCCGGCCATTGCCGCCGACTGGGGCATCGCCGACCCCATTCTGTCGGCGCGGGATCAGAGCAATCCGCTGCGATCGGAACTCCCGGCGGGCCGCCGTCCCTATTCGCCGATGAGGATGTGACATGAAATTGTTCGTCACCGGCGCGGCCGGATTCATCGGGTCCAACTACGTGCGCTGGTTGCTGGCGAACACTGACGACGCGGTGACGATCTTCGACGCCCTGACCTACGCCGGAAACCTGGCCAGCATTCGTGACGTACTCGACGATCGACGCTTCACGTTCGTGCATGCCGACATTTGCGACGAGGACGACGTGCTGACTGCGATGGACGGTCACGACGCGGTGGTGCATTTCGCGGCGGAGACTCACGTCGATCGTTCGATCAAGGACGGTTTCTCGTTCGTGCGCACCAACTGTTTCGGCACCAACGTGCTGTGCGACGTCGCCAGACGAGTCGGTGTCGACCGATTTCTGCACGTCTCCACTGACGAGGTGTACGGATCGATCGAGCATGGCTCGTTCAGCGAGACCGACGTGCTGTCGCCGCGCTCGCCCTATTCGGCGGCAAAGGCGGGCAGCGATCTGATCGCACTCAGCTACTACACGACCCACGGCTTGCCGGTGCTGGTCACCCGCTGCAGCAACAACTTCGGGCCATACCAGTTTCCCGAGAAGGTCATCCCGTTGTTCACCACCAACCTGCTCGATGGCCAGAAGGTGCCGTTGTACGGCGACGGAGGGAACATTCGCGATTGGATACACGTGCACGACCACAACACCGCAGCCGACCTCGTGCTGCGCAGCGGCGTTGTGGGCGAGATCTACAACATCGGCGCCGGCAATGAGATCACCAACAAGGAGCTCACGCATCGGTTGCTCGAACTGACCGGACGCGACGAAAGCTTCATCACTCCGGTCGAAGACCGACTCGGTCATGATCGTCGGTACTCGATCACCCACGACAAGGTCAGCGCACTGGGTTGGAAGACCGAGCACAACTTGGTCGATGGACTGGCAGCAACCGTTGAATGGTACCGCGACAACCGTGCATGGTGGGAGCCGCTGAAGGCCAGGGCCGGCTTCTAGATGCGGCTGCTGATCACCGGTGCAGGCGGTCAGCTCGGCATCGATCTCGTGCGCTGCTGCGAGACCGCCGGAGATGAAGTCGTCGCCCCGACTCGCGACGATCTCGACATCGCCGATAGCGATGCAGTGCACGGCGCTGTGTCAGCGCTTCGTCCTGACGTCGTCGTCAATTGCGCGGCATGGACAGCGGTCGATGCCTGCGAAAGCGACCCTGATCGAGCGCTCGCGCACAACGGTTTGGCGGTTCGCTGGCTCGCCGAGAGCTGCGATCGCACCGGTGCCCGACTCGTGCAGATCAGCACCGACTATGTCTTCGATGGGTTCCTCGACCGGCCGTACAACGAATGGGACGGCACCGCACCGCAGAGCGTCTACGGCACGAGCAAGCTCGTTGGTGAGCGCGAGGCATCGGTGCTCGGAACCGCAGCGGCGATCGTTCGGACTTCGTGGGTTTGCGGACAGAACGGATCCAACATGGTCAAGACGATCATGCGCCTGGCAACTCAGCATGCAGAGTTGGCGTTCGTCTCCGACCAGATCGGCCATCCGACCTTCACCGCAGACTTAGCGCCGATGGTCCGTCGCCTCGCGGTCGAGCGGCGCAGCGGTGTCCATCACGTCACCAATCAGAGATCGACGAGCTGGTATGGCTTCGCCTGCGAGGTGGTCGCGGCGATGGGAAAGCACCCCGACATGGTGCGCCCGATTGAGACTGCCGAACTGCGACCAGCACGACCCGCGCCGCGTCCCGCCAACAGTGTGCTGGACAACGCGGTGTTGCGCATGGCCGGCATCCCGATGCTCCGCGACTTCGGCGAACCTCTTCGCGAGACGGTGTTGGCGCTCTCCTAGTATCGATGGTTGACCACAAGCCGTCTGTTATCGTTCGGTCCCGAAGGATCGCCCATGGGGGTGCGGTCCTCCAGGAGGGGATTCGCATGTCTGTAGACGCTCCAAAGCTCGCGGGAGGGCAGCTCAGCACTGTCGACTGTGTCGCCCAGTCGTTGGCGGTGGGCCCGGTCTTTTCGGGTGGTGTGTTGGGCGGTCTGCTCGCCTTCGTTCTGGCGCCCGGTGCCGGACCATTCGTCATCTTGTTGACGACGGTTGGCGTGCTCGGGATTGGCTGGACGCTGAGCGAGTTCGCCAAGCGATACGCCGGGTCGGGCACCGTGTACGAGTTCGTCGCTCACTCGCTGGGCAAGCGTGCGGCCGCGTTCAGCGCGGGGGTCTACCACATCGCCGCCATCGTGTTGGCGGGCCCCGGCATCGCCATCATCGGCGGACTGTGGGCGAGGTCGTTCTTCAACGACCACATGGACCTCGATGCCCCGTGGTGGCTGTGGGCGCTGATCATCTCCGTGTTGATGTACGCAGCCAACGTCTTAGGTGTCCGGATATCGATCAAGGCGCAACTGGTGTTGATCGTGCTGTCGATCATCCCGTTCCTGATTCTCGCCGTCAAAGTCATCGCCGACGGTGGTCCCGCCGGTAACAGCCTCGACTCGTTCAACCCAGGCAACGTCGCCGAGGGGGGTTCGGTGTTCAAAGGTCTGCTGTTCGCAATTCTGATGTTCATCGGTTTCGAGCTCGCCGCGGCACTCGGTGAGGAGTCCAAGGATCCTCGACGTTCGATTCCCAAAGCCGTCGTGGCGACAATCCTGATCGTCGGAGCGTTCTACCTCATCACTCAGTACACACTGGCGATCGGCGCAACGGAGACGGCATCCGACTTCGCGCCCATGGCGGATCTGTATCTCAATCGCTTCTTCGCGGTGTGGATCGACCTGGCCATCCTGCTCGATATTCTCGCTGTCGGCATTGGTTTCCAACTCGCCGCTGCACGAGGCCTGTTCACGCTGTCCCGCGACGGTTTGCTGCCCGCGCAACTCTCCAAGCTCAACGCCAAGTCACTGCCGGCCATGGCCAGTTTGGTGATCCTGGTCGTCACAGTTGTCACGACCGTGGTCGCGTTGACCAAGTACGGAACCGACCTCGTCGATCCGGCCGGTCCCGTCGCGTTCTTCAACACCGAAGCGTTCAACGGCTTCCTGATCGCTTCGCGCATCGGAGGCTTCCTGATTTGCATCGTGTACGTCATGTTGTGCGTCGGCGCGCTCAAGAACTTCGCGACGCGCAAACCGCTCGATCTCATCGCCGCGATCATCGGGCTGGCAACGGTCGTGCTGGCCATCTACTCGCAATTCTGGGACCAGACAGCTCCCGTCGCGTCGGAGCTGTGGGGCCGTCACCTCGCCCTCATCTTGTTGGTCATTGCCGCGATCTGGGCGCTCGCCAGCAAGAAAGAAGCGATCGACAACGTCGGCCAGCACACGGTGCATCACGCCTGACCTGGCCAAAGATCGTTTGCTAGCGTCGCCGTTCATGGGGAATCGACGTGTTCGAGTGATGTGGGCCGATCTCAACGGGTTGTCGCATGGCCGGTACGTGCCGCGGGCCAGGCTGCTCGAGCACGGTCATCATGCGGTCACGACGCTGACAATGGGAATCAATCGCGACATCCTTCCCGTCGATGGCTATGGCCCCGATGTTGGCTTTGCCGACCTGACCACTGTGCCCCTCGCCGAGTCGGTTCGACCAGGTTGGGAGGTCGACACCGATGTCGCGATCGCCGACCTCGAGTACAACGGGCAACCGCTGGCGCTGTGCCCGCGCGCCGCGCTGAGGCGTGCAGTCGACGCCTGGGCAGCGCTCGGCTACGAGCCACACCTGGGGTTTGAGATGGAGTTCTACGTCATGCAACCCGACGTCGATGCGCCGGGAGGTTTCGGGCCGCTGAACCTTCCCTCACATCGCGTCTACGGCGTCGGTATGGGTGGAGACAACACCGGCTTGATGTTCGACATGTTCGACGCAGCCGAACAATGCGAGCTCAATCTCGAGGGAATCCTGGGCGAGTTTCACCCGGGTCAGATGGAGCTCAACATGAAGTACGGTCCGGCGCTCGACGCGGCGGACCGGGCGTTCATCTGCAAAGAGATGACCCGCGAGTTGGCCGCCCGCAAGGGGTATTGGATCACCTACATGGGCCGACCGATGGCCCATCTCGTCGGCAGCGGTCTGCACATCAACCTGTCGCTCACGCCGGTACAGGGCGGCGCCAATGCATTTGACGATCCGCACGCCGAGTATGGGTTGTCGACCTTGGCGCGACAGTGCATCGGTGGACTGATCGCCCATCACGAGGGGATGGCAGCGTTGTCGGCGCCGTTGGTCAACAGCTACAAACGGTTGGTTCCCGGGATCATCGCCGGCTACTGGGCCAACTGGGGTCTCGACAATCGCATCAGTACGTACCGCGTTCCCTGCGAACGCGGGCCAGGCACGCGGATCGAGAATCGGATGCCGTGCGGTAGTGCCAATCCATACCTTGCCGCAGCCGTGATGCTCAATGCCGCGCTGCTCGGTGTCGTCGATGGTCGCGATTGCGGTGATCCACAGGTCGGCGACGGCGACACCGAGCCCAACACCGACCGTCACACCCCACACGATCTCGGCGCCGCCCTGGCCGCGCTCGAGGCCGACGCGGTGCTGTGCGAAGCGATGGGCCCCGACCTGGTGAAGGCATTCCTGACCATTCGCAGGGACGAATTGGCCAAGTGGGAAGCGGCCGACGGAACGTGGAACGTCGAGGCCGTGTCGCCGTGGGAGCTCGGGCAGTACCTGCCCTTCTTCTAAGCCTTTGTCGCTTGCAAAGTGTACGAGCATGCTAGGCGCCACGGTCGATCGCGCACGCTCCATTCACCCAACTCGCCGCGCTCCATCTGACCAGGGAGTGCCTCCCAAGGCACGCTGTCATGTTCGACGAGGCCGGTCACCTGCATGCCCGAATCGATGAGGGCGGTCACGATCTCGCCGAGCCCGTGATTCCAGCTGTAGGTGATGTTCTGAGTGAATTCGGAGTCGGTGGTCACATAGGTTCCCGCGTCCTCGTCCATCAGCGGTTCGGGTCGCTCGAAGTATGGGTAGTCGATCACCAAGTGATCGGTGCGTAACTCGTCGATCGACCACATCATGGGATGGCCTTCACGAATGAACAGGCGCCCGCCCGGACGTAGCAGCCCTGAGACGACCTGTGCCCACCGCTTCACATCGGGCAGCCAACACAACGCTCCGACCCCGGTGTACACCAGGTCGTACGCCGCCGGCGGCAGGACATCGAGCGCGTCGTAGACGTTGGACTGAACGAACTCGACCGGAGTTCCGGCCGATCTCGACAGACGCTGTGCCTCAACCACCGAAGCTCCTGAGAAATCCAGCCCCGTCATCACGGCTCCGAGTCGGGCGAGCGAGATGGTGTCGGTGCCGATATGGCACTGCAGATGCACGCCCCGCAATCCGCTCACATCTCCCAGCAGGGCGATGTCGAACCGCACCACCTTGCTCAAGAAGTCAGGCTCGGCGATGAACCGCTCGAAGGCATAGTCCGGGGAAGCCGCGTGCGCGGGTGCGCGATCGTCCCAGTTGGCTCGATTCACATCGATGTAATTCGACATGGGAGAACGCTGCCACATCTCAACTGACGACTTCGACCACCCTGGCGCATCCTGCATCGCCGCGGGGAGCGCGAGCTCGGCCGATACTCCGCTCGAGTTCTATGTCAGCTCGCGAAACGACTGGGCGCTCTAGGAGCTGACACGGACGAGGAAGCCAACGCGGTTGAAACGACTAGGACACGACGGCCAGTTGTGCTGCGA
This sequence comes from Ilumatobacteraceae bacterium, assembly GCA_043742385.1. Taxonomy (GTDB): domain Bacteria; phylum Actinomycetota; class Acidimicrobiia; order Acidimicrobiales; family Ilumatobacteraceae; genus JAENVT01. The sequence continues at coordinate 10,214 of JAYTZE010000079.1, read as the reverse complement.
GTCCGTCGAGGAGGCGATCGAGCGCAAAGGCGAAGCGCTCGTCGGCGGTGTCGGGATACAGCGATCCCGCCATGTCGACCGAGTGGGGAAAGACGCGGGCATCGAGTGCCGCATAGTCCGCGCGCCACTCGGCGTAGACCTGATCACGGGCGGTCGCGGGCATCGATGCCAACGTCGCGTCGATTGCGGCCGACCCGATCGTGAGCTCGATCACAGCGTGATAAGCCTGCGCCGCAGCCGCACATTCGAACCCAGCGTCGCGCAGGGTGGCGAGGATCACCTCGGTGATCAGCAACTCGTTGCGATGCCTGGGGGGAGCACCGCGCACGAGCGACGCGAGTGCTGGCTGGGCGAGATTCGCGGCGCGAATGCGGATGCACAGTTCGCGAATGCAGTCGCGCCACGACGATGTTGGCAGACCGTCGACCACGCCGGCGAGGCTGCGGTCACCCATCGCCCGCAGCAGTTCGTCCTTGCTGCGGAAGTGGCGATAGATCGCCGTCGGATCGGCATCGAGCGCTTCTCCCAACCGTCGCACCGAGAACTGCTCGAATCCCACCTCCCCGATCACGTCGATCGCGGCAGTCACGATGATGACGGGTGTCAGCCGTGTCATGGGGGTCGGTTCATCAGTCGTACAGGCGAGCCGTGGCCAACCGCTCCAGGCAGACCTCGGCACTCCATGGCAGCATCAGCGACCCGAGCCGCGCATCGCGGTACATGCGCTCCAGCGGCAGGTGCTTGAGCATCGCCTGGCCCCCGCACACACGGATGGCAGTCGAGGCCACCTCGGCGGCGTGCTCCATCACGGTGTAGGCAGCGGACCAACCGAGGATGAGGGCGTCCTCGCTGGGATCGATCGTGGCTTCGTCGACGGCGCGGTACAGCAGTGCTCTCGCCTGTTGGTGGCGCAGTTGCATCTGTGCCCAGCCGACCTGTTTCATCGGATGATCTCGTCTGGCGCCCGCTGTCTGGCCGGGCAGCTCGCCGCGCAGGTAGGCCCGGGTCGTGTCGAGCACTCCGCCAGTCAGACCGAGGTAGCTGGGACACAACGACAAGAACAACCACGGAAATCTGTCGGCTGCCTGGTTGTACACGCCGGCGGGAAGCCACTCGTTCGTTGCAGGCACGAAGACGTCGTCCATCAGCAGTGTCCGCGACACCGTGCCCCGCATGCCGAGTGGGTCCCAGTCGTCGATGCTCGAGACACCCTCGGCGTCGGCCGGCACTCCGAGGAAACGGATCGTGTCGTCGCCACGAACCTGGCAGATGACGTTGTAGAAGTTGGCTGCACCCGACAACGACGCGAAGATCTTGCGGCCGGTGACTCGCCAGCCGCCCTCGACGGGCCGAGCCCGAGTTGCGACTCCGGCCGTGGCGCCTGGCGCGAGTCCTTCCGAGAACGGCTGGCTGTGGATGTGACCGCGCTCGACCACACCGCGGAACATGTGCGCACGGATCCGCTCGTGAGTGGATCGCTCCGTGTCAGTCATCGTCAGAGCGTCGGCCACCTGACCGCACCACAGCATCGTGGCGTTGTGCATGTTGAACGTCAGAGCAGTGGCCCCGCAGTACCTGCCGATCTCCTCGCTGACCCGCACGTAGTCGGCGTAGCTTGCGCCGAGGCCGCCGTGAGCGGTGGGCACGCAGAGTGCCAGCAGGCCGTCACGTCGAAAGTCGGCGAAGTTCTCGAACGGGAAGCTGGCCTCGCGGTCGTAGCGCACGGCACGCTCGCTGAGCACAGGTCCTAAGGCGCGGACACGATGGACCAACTCGTCGCGATCGATCGTCATGGGTCCGATTCTGGGGCGTCACCGACGCGATGTCAACACCGTTGACAAATGTAGCTGAGCAGGGGAGACTGGGCCGGTGACCACTGCGGCTGATGTCGACGGTGCCCGCTTCGCCTGGCGGGAGTCGGGCGAAGGGCCTGCGCTTGTCCTGCTGCACGGCCTGGGCGGCAGCCGGCTGTCGTGGGAGCCGCAACTGCAAGCTCTGGGGCACCAGCATCGTGTGGTGGCATGGGACATGCCCGGCTACGGGGCGTCGGCGGCACTCCCGGGTGAGGTGACGTTTACGGCACTCGCGGAGGCCGTGAACGACCTGTTCGATGCGCTCGGTGCCGCGACAGCACATCTCGCCGGCATCTCATTCGGAGGAATGATCGCCCAGTATGTCGCTGCCAGGTATCCGTCGCGGGTGCTCAGCCTGACGTTGCTGTCGACCAGCCCGGCCTTCGGCCTCGATGGCACGAAGCCCGACGAATGGCGTGCCGCCCGGGTGGCGCCGCTCGACGCCGGTCGCGAACCCGACGAGTTCGCCGACGACGTGCTCGCCGCGATCGCAGGTCCACAGATCTCGCCCGAGGCGATGGCCGGCCAACGCCTCGCGATGGCGAGAGTGAACGGGCGCGCGTTACGAAGGTCGATCGACTGCCTTGTCACGCACGACAGCCGGGCACTGTTGCCGACCATCACCGCACCGACGTTGTGCGCGGTGGGCGAACTCGACGAAGAGACGCCGGTCGCTTACGCGTTCGCCCTCGCGGACTTGATCCCACAGGCCAGGCTGGTGGTCATCCCACACGCTGGCCACCTCCTGAACGTCGAAGCGCCGGACGCGGTCAATCGATTGCTCGACGAGCAGATGCAGCGAGTGGCCACGCGGAGCGTCGAGCGATGACGGAGTGGCGTTACATCGATGCATTCGCGGCCCACTTCGGCCGCTGCGGCCTGGTCGACGGCGAGGTCGTCGCGCTGCTCAGTGAATCGCAGAGCCGTCACGCACTTGTCGAGACAGCACGGCTCGCTGCACAGTCGCTCGGCGGTCGCGTCTTCGATGTCGTCGTGCCGACGCCGGCGTCCGCCCATTCGGTGCCGATCCGTTCCACAGGTGCGTCGAGGGCAATTGCAGGCAACCCCGCGGTCATCTCGGCGCTGTCGACAGCGGGGTTGGTCATCGACTGCACCGTGGAAGGGTTGCTGCACGCACCCGAGCTCGGAGCGATCCTCGGCGGCGGTGCCCGAGTGCTGATGGTCTCCAACGAGCATCCCGACATCTTCGAGCGGCTTGGTTGGGACGACGCCCTCCCGCAGCGCGTCGAGTTGGCCCACGAACGGTTGGATGCGGCCAGGGAGATGCACGTCACCAGCGACGCCGGCACTGACCTCGTGGTGAATCTGGCAGGTGCGTTCACCGCGGGCTCCACGGGTCTCACCGCGGGCCCGGGTTCGATCGCTCACTGGCCAGGTGGTCTGGTGATCGCGTTCCCTGCGGCCAACACGGTCAACGGCACATTGGTGATGGCTGCGGGCGATCTGAACCTGACGTTCAACCGCATTGTCGAGTCATCGATCGAACTGACCATCACCGACGATCACATCACCGAGATCGCCGGCCGCGGCATCGACGCCCAGCTCTTTCGTTCGTACCTCGCGGCGTTCGGCGATCGGGCGAGCTACGCCACCAGTCACGTCGGCTGGGGCATGAACACCGCTGCGCGATGGGAAACCGTCGAGCTGTACGACCGGCGCGAGACGTGGGGCACCGAGGCCCGCGCCGTCGCCGGCAACTTCCTGTACTCGACCGGTGCCAACGAGGTCGCCGGTCGGTTCACGGCCGGCCATTTCGACTTGCCCATGCGGCACTGCACGGTCGCACTCGACGGCGTTGTGGTTGTCGAGCGAGGCGAGCTGATTGTGGATTTGCTCGGCCCTCAGTAGCTCTCGCCGCCTCCCGACAGGCTCCGCCCAACTCGGATGGTGTTGCCGCTCGGGTCGGTCAGGGTGAATTCATGCATGCCCCACGGCATGTCTTCTATCGGCGTGACCTGCAGTCCAGCGGCGACGAATCGGGTATGCCAGCCGTCGGCGTCGTCGGTGATGACGTAACAGCCGGCGTGGTTCGTGGTGGCGTCGATGCCCTCCACGAGAGCGAGGTCGAACACGCTCTGTTCGTTGAAATGCACGAAGGCGAACCCGTCGTCGTATTGCTCGACGTCAAACCCGGCAGCCTCGCAGAAGCGGATTGCGGCAACCATGTCGGCTACGGGCAGCTTTGGCGTCACGTCGATGCCTCCTGCGCGACGCATCAGCCACCCGATGCAGATCCGGCAGACCTTGATTTCATCGTGACACTGGAGCGCGGTCACCATTGAAGGCTCGCGCTCCTCGCCGCAGCAGTAGCACTTCATCGCACCAGTTGCGCTCGCTGCCCCTCGGCCATGTCGGCGAGCTGGTCGATCTCTTCTTTCTGGAAGCCGGCCATCTCGCGGAACGTGCGGGCCAATTGAATCGCGGCATCGCGACCTTCCCCGCGGCTGCCGCGAAAGTTGAACAGGCTGTCGACCGTGCGTTGAAACTCCAACGCACGTGTCTGGCGATCCTTGTCGTCCTTGGTGAGTTCGCGCAGCCAGGTGCTGCCCATCTTCACGTGGGTCACCTCGTCGGCCAGCATCCAGTCCTCGCAGAAGTACAGGACGGGATCATTCATCGCACCGGCGAAGTCGCGCATGGTCGTGAACACGTCGATGGCCAAGCCTTCGAGTGCCCGGTTGACTCCGGCGAGGCGGAACACGGGATCGGCGTGGCATGCGGCCTCGAACAATGTCACCGCCTCGCTGAACTCGCCGATCTCGGTGCCCATGTGCTCACCGAGACGCAGGCTGATCTCGACGTGGCGGGCCTCGTCCCAGCATTGCCGAGCCATGTCGAGTTTCATCTGCAACGGGGTCTCATCGGTGGTGTAGTCGAAGGCGGTGCGCCCAGCACCCTCCAATGCCTGGATCTCGCCGACGAAGATGCCATGCATCTGGCGACGTGCCCGGTCGAAGGACTCCGATGAGTCGGGATCCAGGCGGCGATCCTGGCCCAGATCGTTGGGTCGCTCGTCGGCGAATCGTTCCTCGGTGGAAATGCGGTTGAAGCGACTGTCGCGTTGCAACGAACTCGGGGGCAACTGCGTACGCATGGAGAAAGCGTAGACAATACGTTTGGCATTGGAAGTCAGGTGTGCCGACGTGCAGCGACGCGGGCATGATTGGGGCCGTGCGCGTCGCCTACACACTGGAGCAATGCTGGCATCGGGTGCCTGGCGGTACTGGTGTTGCCGCGATGCGTGTCGCCGAATTCATGGTCGAGCAGCGCGACGTGACGCTGATCGGTGTTGCCGGGCGTCACGCCCATGTTCCAAGCGAGCCTTGGTCGCCGACCATTCCCATCGCCCACCTTCCAGTCGGTGGACCACTGCTGTACGACTTGTGGCTCCGGCGAGGCTGGCCGAAAGTCGAGCGTGCGACGGGTCCGATCGACGTGGCGCACGCGACGACGGTGATCCCGTGTGCGACGGATGCTCCGATGGTGGTGACAGTGCATGACCTGGCCTTCCTGCATGACCCGTCGCAGTTCACCCGGCGCGGCAACCGTATCTTTCGCCGCAGCCTTGATCAGGTTCGTCGGCGAGCCAATCTGGTGCTGTGCAGCAGCCAGGCAACGATGGACGATTGTGTGTCGGCCGGCGTAGGCGCCGATCGCCTGCGCCTCGTGCCACTCGGAGTCGATGCTGTCAGGGCAGACGCTGCCGAGACGGCACGAGTCACCGCGCTGTATCGGCTACCGGAGCGCTATCTGCTGTTCGTTGGAACCGTCGAACCGCGGAAGAACCTACGCGGCCTCGTCGATGCGGTCTCGCGACTCGACGATCCGCTTCCTCTGGTCGTGGCCGGAGCCGCCGGCTGGGGTGACAACGCAATTCCATCGGGCGGCGACGTCAGATTCATCGGCTTCGTGCCGGCGCCGGACCTCGCCGGCCTGTACGCGGGGGCCGCGGTGTTCTGCTACCCGAGCGAGCGCGAGGGCTATGGATTGCCAGTGCTCGAAGCCATGGCGCAGGGGACTCCCGTCGTCACAAGTCGCGGCACCGCAACCGAGCAGACAGCCGATGGCGCTGCAGTGCTTGTCGACCCGCTGGATCCCGATGACATTGCGCGGGGGATCACAGAAGCGAGCGCGCATCGCCAGGCGCTAGCCGCAAAGGGCCTGGATCGTGCGGATCGGGCGACGTGGCGTGAAACGGCCCGGCTGACCGCCGACGCCTACCGGGAGCTGTGCTGATGGCAGACCCGGCAATTGCGGTCAACCTGTTGTGGTGCGTTCCCGGCGACGTCGGCGGATCCGAGGAATACCTCGTTCGGCAATTGATCGGGTTGGCCGACGTCGCGCACTCCGTGCAGCCGACCCTGTATGTCGTCGACGGGTTTGTCGAGGCCCATCACGACCTGGCCGAAACCTTTCCCACGATCGTTGCCTCGTTCGATGGTGCATCGCGGGCGCGTCGAATCGTTGGTGAGTCGACGTGGTTCCGCCGGCGAGCAGCATCTGCGGACCTGCGCCACCACGGCGGCGGGGCAGCGCCACTCGGCGCCGCTCGCCCATACATCCTCACGATTCACGATCTGCAGTACCGCACGTACCCCGAGTACTTCAGCAGAACCAAGCGTGCCTATCTGGCGGCGATGATCGGCCGCTCGGTGCGGCGGGCGCGGTTGGTGACCGTGCCGAGCGACTACGTGCGCAGGTCCGTCATCGAGGCGTACGACGTCGCGGCGCCGAAGGTCCGCGTCGTTCCACACGGATTCGAACCTGCCCTGTTGACCGACTTCACCGACGAGGTCGAACTGCGACGCAAATACGCATTGGGCGACGGGCCCGTGATCGTGTACCCGGCGGTCACCAACCATCACAAGAATCATCGATTCCTGATCGATCTGCTCGGATCGACGTGGCGGGATCCCGATCTTCGGCTCGTGCTGACGGGTGCAAATGGCACGGCCGATCCCGAGGTGCGGGCGGCGACCGATTCGCGGATTCGTCGTGTCGGGCGAGTTCCGTCCGAAGATCGCAATGGCTTGTTGAAGATGGCCGAGGCGATGGTCTTTCCGAGCCGGTACGAAGGATTCGGCGCGCCCTTGATCGAAGCAATGGCGCTGGGTTGTCCCGTCGTCGCCAGCGACTCGACGTGCATTCCCGACATCGTCGATGGTGCCGGTCTGGTGCTGCCATTGGCGCCCGATGCCTGGTCGGATGCCCTCGACAGAGTGGGCAGCGAACGCGCCACGATGATCGCCGCCGGGCTGCGGCGCGCCACTGCGTTCACCGCCCATGCCTCCGGCGCGGCGTTGGCGGCCGCCTACGCGGCGGCATTGGAACGGTCATGACCAACGAGCGACTCCGGATCGTTGTCCTGTGCCCGCACTTCGCTCCGGACAACGCGCCGACCGGCGAGGTGATGACCCGGATCGTCAGCGAACTCGCCGCACTCGGCCACCAACTGCACGTCGTCACTGCGCTGCCGTGGTATCGCAGCCACGCCGTCGAGCCCGGCTGGGAAGGCAAGTGGATGCGCAAGGAGTCGACGGAATGGGGTTCGATCACACGGGTCAACCCGTTCCCCGGCAGCGACAAGCGCAACCTCGTGCGGCGCGCGTTGGGATTCGCCGGCTTCAGCGCCCTCGCCGGAATGGCCTCGATCCGGGGCGGTCGTGTCGATGCGGTCATCGCCATGTCACCGCCATTGACCATGGGGCTCACGGGATGGGGTACGCACGTGATTCGGCGGGGACCCCTGATCTTCAACATCCAAGATGTGTTCCCCGACGCAGCGGTCGAGACGGGAGCGATCACGAACAGGTGGATCATCGCTGCGGCCAAACGGCTCGAGCGAATCAGCTATCACCGAGCGGCGGCGGTCACGGCGCTCAGTGCAGACCTGGGCGACAACATCGCAGCCAAGATGCGACCGTCGCAGCGAGCACGCGTTCGGGTGATCCCCAATTTCGTCGACACCGATGCCATCCGTCCCCAAGATCGCATGACCGAACTTCGTCGCGATCTCGATATCGGTTCCGAAACTGTGGTGCTGTATGCCGGCAATGTCGGCTTCTCGCAGTCGTTGGAGATGGTCGTCGAGACGGCCAAGACCATGCCGTCGCTGACCTTCGTGATCAACGGTGACGGCGCAGCGCGAGCATCGCTGGGCGAGCTCGCCGACGGACTCGCCAACGTTCGCTTCTCCGGTTATCAGCCAACCGAACGGCTGTCGGAGGTGTTGGCGACCGGCGACATACATCTCGTGCCGCTGAAGGCCGGCCTCGGGCGGGTCAGCGTTCCGTCGAAGACGTACTCCATTCTCGCTGCGGGCCGTCCCGTCCTGGCGGCAATCGATCCGGGAACGGAAGTGCCGCGGATCATCGTCGAGTCGGGCGGGGGAGTATGCGTGCCGCCCGACGACATCGTCGCGTTCCGGAGCGCGTTGCAACGTCTGGCCGGCGACCCTGCGGGCCGTCAGCAGATGGCAGTTTCCGGGCGACGATGGGTCGAGCAAGCGGCGTCACCTGCGGTCGTCGCCAGGGCCTACGCCGAGCTGATCGTCGAGTTGAACCAGCGTCGATGACCCAGTTTTGATGCAGGGAGGCGATAGCCTCGCATCTTCGTGGCTCCGTCATCATCCGCCAAAAAAGTTGCCAGACTCGCTTCGCGCGGAAAGGGCAAGAGGGTTCGCTTCCAGGGCGGCTCCGTTTTCCCCATTGCCGTGGTCCTCGTGGTGGTGCTGGGTCTGCTGGCAATCGTCTATGGCCGCCAGAGCCGCCCAAGTGATGGATCCGGTGTTCCCCGGGTCAACGACGGCACCAACGCCGACGCGCACTGGCACGCCGCCTTCGGCATCTACGTCTGCGACACCTTCGAGCCAAAGACCGTCGGCACCAAGGAAGAGACTGGGATCGATGCTGCCGGCAATCAAGTGTTGCTCGACGACAACTTCAAGCTCCTCGGCGTGCACAGCCATGGCGATGGCATCATCCACTATCACCCGTACTCGACGAAGGCGTCGGGCAACCGCGCCAAACTCGGCGTCTACCTCACCGTCTACGACATCAAGCTCAGCGACGACAAGTTGGTCATGCCTGCCGATCAAGGTGGCGAGACATGGTCGACGAAAGACACGAAGTGCGACGGCAAAGACACCGTCCTCACCGTCAGAGTGTGGGACGACTTCTCAAAGCCGGGTGAGTATCACGATGTCGTCACCGACTTCAACAACATCCGCCTTGTCAATGACGGAATGGCATTCGTCGTAGCGTTCGTGCCAAAGGGCGAAAACATCCCGCAGCCCGATTGGGCGGCGCAGTTGCCGACGCTTGGCGCTGCCGATGGTGGAAATGTCGTCGCCACCACTACGACGACGGTCGTCGGGGCTACGACGGTCGCTGGGGCAACCACGACGACCGTCGCGGGCGCCACGACCACCGAATCGGGGTCGACCACCACCACGGCGCCGGCGTCGACCACCACAGGCGGCTGATGCGCGCCGTCGTTCTGGTCGGCGGCTTCGGTACTCGACTGCGACCCCTCACCCTGACCACACCGAAACCGATGCTCCCCGTCGGGCACGTCCCGATCATCGAACGGCTCGTCGACAACCTGTCGAAGGGAGGCGTCACCGAAGTCACGCTGGCCCTCGGCTTCAAGTCCGAACCGTTCGTCGAGGCGTTCCCGAGTGGCGAATGCAACGGGGTCGCCCTGCACTATGCGGTCGAACCCGAACCCCTCGATACCGCTGGCGCGATCAGGTTCGCGGCCGACTTCAGCGGCATCGACGACACGTTCGTCGTTGCCAATGGCGACGTGTTGACCGATCTCGACATTGCCGCACTCGTCGATTTCCATCGCTTGCATTCCGCCGAGGCAACCATCCACACGATCGGTGTCGATGACCCGTCGCCGTTTGGAGTCGTTGCCACCGACGACGACGGACGTGTCGAGCGGTTCGTCGAGAAGCCCGCACCGGGTACGGCTCCGACCAACCAGATCAACGGTGGCACCTACGTGCTCGAACCCTCGGTGCTACAGCGCATCGACGCCGGCCGCAAAGTATCGATCGAGCGGGTCACGTTTCCCGAGGTCGTCGCCGGTAGGCGCCTGTTCGCGATGGCGACCGACGACTACTGGATCGATGCCGGCAACCCTGCGCTGTATCTGCAGGCCAATCTCGACTTGCTCGACGGCACACGACGTGACCACCCGTGCGTCGGCGTGCATACCGGCGCACGTATCGATTCGTCGGCGAAGGTCTCGGGCAGCATCGTGGCCGACGGAGCGACGGTTGCAGCCGACGCCACGATCATCGATTCAGTGCTGCTGGCGAGCGCCGTCGTCGAG